>JALWBF010000001.1 GCA_027016055.1 Archaeoglobaceae archaeon
AACCTTGGCAGACTCAATCAAATTCGAAACGTATTCCGATGAGATCGGATTTCTGAGCGTTCGGTTGCGAATGTAATCCATGCAGAATTCCGAATTCTTAGCGGTATCGCAGTAAATGCATGCTAAATTGCATCTCGCAAATCTGACGAATACCTGTCTGACGCCGACCAAAATACCTTCTCCCTGTATGGACTCGAAGATCTCACTTATATCAGCCTTCATTTTTTCATCCGCTCGTAGATTTTTACGGCTTTTTCCCACTCATCATCGCTGAGCAACGGGTCTTTAACACCGTTAAGCAGAAAGGCTTCAGTTCTTTCAATGCAAGCACCGCAACTTAGGCAGGGTCTCTCCCTACCTTCGTAGCATGTCCAAGTTAATTCGTATGGAACTCCCAACTTCAAGCCGAGCCTGACTATTTCGGCTTTGTCCATATCTATGAAAGGAGCTCTGATCTCGACGGGCGTAAATATGTTCGCTAAGTATACGGCTGTATCCATAGCCTTTACGAATTCCTTTCTGCAATCCGGATAGTTCGCATAATCTCCTCTGTGGGCCGAATAATAGACGGCATTAGCTCCTATTTTGACGGCGTAGCCGACAGCTATCGAAAGAAGGATCATGTTTCTGTTCGGAACTATCGTCGCCCTTTGGGCAACATCTTCGTAATGAGCCTTCGGCACTTCTTCGTTTCCAGCCAAAGCTCCTACGGAAATGAGATCTTTGATGGAAGATATATTCACGATCTTATGCTCAACGTCAATTCCATCATTTCTCGCGAACTCGACTATCTTCCTCGCATGCTCTATCTCCTTCAAATGCCTTTGCCCGTAGTTGAAGGTTAGGGCATGTATCCTTCGATGCTTTTCCACCTTTGCAAGGAACCATAGCAAAGTGGTTGAATCGAGCCCACCGCTGAATATCAGCACGGACACAAAAATTTGGTTTGCTACTGGGTATAAATAAATAAGCTTAAGTATGTAATTGTAAGATAGCCAATTATGAGACATCCGGTGGTTGCAGGTTCATTCTATCCGTCGAATCCGGATTCGTTGCTTGCAATGCTTAGCGAGTTCGTTCGCCCGAATCCCGATCCTTCGGTAATTGCCTGCGTTGCACCCCATGCCGGTTATATGTATTCCGGCAGGACTGCCGGAAAGGTTTACTCCCTCCTTCCGCAGGTTGAAACATACGTGATAGTGGGCCCGAATCACACCGGCTACGGTTCTGCAGTTGCTGTCTCAACGGACACTTGGCTAACGCCTTTGGGCGAAGTTGAAGTTGATAGGGAATTCGTGGATGCTCTTCCGAAGAAGATAATAGATATGGATGAGATAGCCCACAGATACGAGCACTCCTTGGAGGTTCAGGTTCCCTTCCTTCAGTATATCAATAGGGGCAGGAAGTTCAAAATAGTTCCTATCTGCTTGGGATTGCAGGATGAGGATGTTGCGAGGGAAGTTGCCGAAGAGATAATGGTCGCAAAGGAAAAGACCGGAAAGGATATCGTCGTAATTGCCTCATCCGACATGCATCACTATCTGCCCGATGAAGAATGCAGGAGGCTCGACGATATAGTTATCAAGGCTATTCTTTCGATGGATGTTTCGAAGTATTACAAAACGATTTACGATTTACAGGCAAGCGTCTGCGGTTACGGAGCTATAGCCGTAGCTATGATCTATGCTAAGCAACATAACGCTCATGCGGAACTTGTTGATTATTCTACAAGCGGAGATGTTGCGGATAAAAGCCAAGTTGTAGGTTACGCTGGCATCGTGTTCAGAGTTTAGCCGCATAAAAATCGTCAAATGGATGCCGATGTTCAGCGACTTGTATTTCTACACTCGATATTCTTGCCTCGCAGTGTTAGGTTTTAAAAGCTAAGCTGACATGTTGCACTGAACAGTAGATCTTTAATACCTAATATATCACCAACTAAGGCGGGTCTTCCAGTTCAAGAGGAGTGTGATTAGATGCTGGAGGGGTTTGTAGACCTTGCGAAGTCTATTTTAAAGAAGAAGGACAGCGAAGAAATAAGGAAACTCGTTGAGGAGATCGAAGAGCTTTCAAGTAAGGCGGAGAAAATGCTTGAGGAGATTGAGGAAGGCAAAGATGCGGAAGAGCTGTTTAAAGTCGAGCCGAGGATTAGGGAGAATATGAGGAAAATTCTTGAGATTGCATTGAGCGGTGAAGCGTTAGAGCTTGCTAAGCATCTTGCGGTTTTAAACGGCGATATATTGAAGGATGTTGCCGAAGAGATTTACTCAGAAAAATTTGAGGATTATCCTGCACTCATAGATGAACTCGCATCGCTCAGAATCCTTAAGGAATCCAACTCAACCTTCAGATTCAGTAAGCCGGCGAAGGAGGTATTCGAAGAATTTGAGAGGGAAGATTATCACAGACTTGCGATCAAATACTACGAAAGGATCGCGGAAAGTTTGGAAAACCGAGCTTATTTAGCCTATCACTGCCTGAAAGCCGGAGAGATCGACAGGGCTTTGAATCTGTTCATAGATACCGCAAACAGGCTATACGGAAGGCATCCATGCATAGATACGCTACTCGAAGTTGGAGAGAAAATCGTTAAGAGAATAGAAGATGATGACACAAAGTGCAGGGTATTGGGAACCTTGGGCAACCTCTATCTTCTCATCAAGAAGTATGAGGAAGCGGAAGCTAATTATAGAGCGGTTCTAAATTATTACGTCAAAAAATCAAAAGAGGATTCGAGCTATAATAGATTCGTTGCTGGAGTTTTGAACAATCTCGGCAATCTATACTTCGCGAAGGGCGAACTCGACAAGGCTGAAAGCACGTATACGGAATGCCTAAAAGTTAGAATGGAGATGGAAGATGAGGATGGAATTGTTTCGGTTCTACTCTCGCTCGGAGATCTCTATATGGCTAAGGAGGATTACGATAATGCCGAAAAGTGTTTCCATGATGCTTTAAGGATTGAACTGAAGAAATCCAAGGAAGATAAAAGTAAAATGAAAAACGTGGCATCGATCGTAAACAACTTGGGTTATCTCTACAGCAGAAAAGGTGATTTGGAAAAAGCTGAAAAGTTTTACAAGGAGGCTATAAGATTGTTTGGTGATCTCTCGAAGGAGAATCCGGAAATGCTTGAAAATCTCACGACTGCTTTGAGTAACCTAAGCTCGCTTTACATGAGTAGCGGAAAGATCGATGGAGCAATGGAAGTTCTCGAAGCTATTAAGGAGCATTGGAACGCGATTCCGCCGGATGTAAGAGCAACGTTTTACATGAATCTGGCGAGAGGTTTGGAGAGCAGAGGGGATTCAAAAGCCGCAGAATTTTATCTTAAAGCAGGTGCTCTGGGCTTCATGGTATTCAGAAACTACGGAGTAACGGCAATAAACTTCATACACTGCTTAGATAAAGCCGAGCAACTGGGTGAAGGTGAACTGAAGGGGGATGCAAAGCTGATAAAATACGCGATTATGAAGATTTATTACGGTGTAAAGTCAGAGCTACCGAATGTTGAGAGTTGCGGTAAAAGGGGGAATGCTATCATAAGAGCCTCAAAGGGGGAAAAAATTGAGGATATTGAGCTTAGGGATGAGGTGGACATGACCGTGTATATCTTAGCAAACGAGCTTCGGAGGAAGGATTAAAATTTAATCCTTCGGTCTTCTAACAACTCTGTAGATTTCATCCTTAAGCTTCTTGCCGGTTTTCTTCTCCCATTCTTCAACCGGAATTCCGAATTGCTCGTGAATCTTATCCCTATAGATTTCGGGTAAAACGTTAAAGGCGCAGAACGGGATTATTCTGCCATCCGGCGTTCCGTAGTGTATTACGCACCTCTTAACCCTCTCGATATCGTAGTTGTATAGGTCTTGGAAGTGCATCATTCCGATGAACAGAGTCCTCGCATGGAATTCACCGAGCGTCGAATAATCATGTCTAACTAAGACGTCAAACAGTATCTTGCTAATATCAAGACTCTTAGGAGCCTTCTTGGAATCTACGAACCTTCTCAAGTCGAGAATGCTCTTCAATGCTCTTAAACTTTTTATTCTACTACTCTTAATTTCATCGGCTTTTTCATCCAAATATTCGAATAATCCCTCAACATCTACGAACCTCGTAATAGGAATGAGCTTTCCGTTTTCCTTGAAAACGTAGGTAGCCATTCCGCAGGCGAAATGGCAGGTGAATTCATACTGCGGTCTTCCGGTTAAGGCTTCAACGAAATGCGAGATGGGAGTTACGCACGGAACGGGATAGAAATCTTCCCTCGATATCTCACCGTTCGTCTGCTCTTCAATTCTCTTTATAACATCAGGAATCGTTATCCTATACCTTTCCCTCTCCTTTCTCGGCATGCTTCCTACCAAGCTTACGGGCTGTATGTTTACGCCTCTTATTATGTCTATGTTATCGGCGGCAAATCTTATTATATCCCCCAACTGGTGATCGTTCACGGTATTTATTACGGTGGGAACGAGAACCAGTCCCAGCTTAGCCCTTCTGCAGTTCTCCAATATGGAAGGAACCTCCTTTATGTTCTTCGGATTCGTCTTCTCATCAACGCCATCGAATGACAGATAAACCGTATTCACTCCAGCTTCCCTAACCCTTAAAGCGAAATCCTTATCAAGGGCGAGCCTTATGCCGTTCGTATTCAGCTGAATGTGATCTATTCCCTCAGCCTTTATAGCCTTAATTATATCGATTAAATCATCCCTGAGCGTCGGCTCACCGCCCGTAAGCTGAACGGCATTGCAGCCGACGGGTTTTAGATTCTTAGCAGTTCTTACCATCCTAATTATCTGATCAAGAGTTGGTTCATATACATAGCCGGTTCTTTTAGCATAAAAGAAACAATACCAACAGGCTAAGTCGCATCTGTTGGTTAAAACGATATTTAACAAAGCGGTATGGCTTTTGTGCAAATTGCACAAACCGCATGAAAAAGGACAGCCGTTCTCATTCTTGGTTATAGGATTCCAAATTCCCAAACCGTCATGCCTGAAGCGGGAAGCTTTCTTAAAGAGTTCAACGTCACCCCAGTAAACGTCCACAAACTCACCGTGCTCGGGACAGATTTTTTTGATCATGACTTTGCCATTCTCCTCGTAAACTTCGGCTTCAAGAACTTTTAAGCATTCCGGGCAGAGTGAACGTGTCTTATAAGGGAGTTTAATTTCATCTTCCATAATTACACCTCCACTGGCTTTTGAAACCGAAGATATATTAAGTTTTATATCACCATTCAATTTCCAAGGCTTTAATGTTTGAAGTCGTAAAGACTATCTGGCTACTGCTGCCAGCATACACTCCAAACAACTTCGCCGTTCTCTTCGGAGGAGGGACGCCGATAGACTTGGGTAAGAAATTCATCGACGGGAAAAGGATACTGGGGGATGGAACACGATAAGGCGCTTTCTTGCGGGCGTCTTGGG
>JALWBF010000002.1 GCA_027016055.1 Archaeoglobaceae archaeon
GCATAAAGTTATTGTCTGAGTTATGGGCTTCATGACAGCTTATGCAGGATAGTTCTCTTTTGGGATTAGATGGATCTTTATAACCTCTTGTTGGGTGAGGTCTTCCTAAAAATGTGAAAACAACATGTCCTCTTAATACTTTGTCTTCATGGCAGGTTGTACATAGATACCAGGATGGTTTTCTCAAGAAATATCTGTTTGGTGATGAGTGTGGGTTGTGGCATTTATCACACATGCCTGCTACGACAGGATCATGGTGAAATCTTTTGCTATCCCACTCTTTTCTTTTTTCTTTGTGGCATCTGTAGCATTCAGGTCCTTGAGGCTCTGGCCATATAAATTTTGATTTTCCCTCAAGTCTTTTGTTTAACCTTCCTGTTTTACCAATGTGGCAGGTTGTTGCACAAAGCCAGTTCCTTGCAGGTGCATGATTGTATTTATATCTTGTAGTTAATGCTTTATGACATTTATAACAGTTTGATTTTGTTACATCCTCAAAAGCGATTCCCTTCTTTTCATTAACAGTCATGTCATGGCATTCTTCACACACCTTTTCATTTTTTTCTTTGTGGAAAAATATTTCTTTGTATTTTGGTGGAGGATACTTATAGGCTCTCAAAATGGGTGATGAGAGATACATTTCAACAGATTTTTTTATTTTTTTTCCATCTTTTGTTGTTGCTATTACCTGTATTTTGTTTCTACCGTATCTTAATTCTATACTTTTGCAGTAATACAGTTTATCTTCTTTTATATTGAAATTAAATTTTTCCTTTCTTTTTTTAGGTTTATTTTTGTATATTATCCTTTCATCAGGGTCGAGATGAAAAACCTGAAAATGGGTTATCATTTCAAGCTTTTCAATCTTTTTTGGATCTATCTTGATTACGACAGAGGCTGTGTCTTCATAATGGATAGAGTTTACCGCAGGCTGGATAATTTCTACAGGCTCATTTGCAGGAACCTTTAAGTTTAATTTGTAAACTTTTTGCTCAGCCTCTGCTATGAAAGCAAAACACACCCCTACACAAAGCAATATTAATATATTTCTCATTTTCATTTTCCGATCATTTAAAACTTTCTTTTATCTCGCCAACATTTTTAACTGGTCTAATCCTGTCATAATCAAATTTATCGTGGCATGCTGGTGCACAAGAACCTCCTGTTTCCGTTTTCTTGTAGCGGATAGGGAACAGTATTCCGTTAAAGTTTGTATATTTTCCTATCATATTTGGCCATTTAGATGCATGGGGATCGTGGCAGGCTATACATGTTCTACCTTTTTCCCCTTGTGTATGTCTCCAGTGGAGATTTTCTGTTCCATTTCTGAATTTTGTTATTTTATCTGAGAATACCTCTTTCATGGTAAATCTTTCCTTTTCTTTGTGGCAAGAGAAACACATTACCTCCCCTATTTTTAATCCGGGAAGGTAAAATTCAGTGGTGAAGAATTTTTTAAGGGCGTAAGGATAGTTTGATCCGTGTGGATTATGGCAGGCAGCACAGCCTCCTTTTTTCTCCACCTCTTTTATAGGTTTGTGCCAGTATT
>JALWBF010000003.1 GCA_027016055.1 Archaeoglobaceae archaeon
TGAATATCGTCATCGTCTTTATGTTCTTCGTAACCGGATCTATCTCGGTGATCTCAGCTATTTCCAAGTTCCTTCTAACCTTCCTTCCGCCGACGAACGTCTGGGCTTGAACGCTGACTATGTCCAAAGCTGATATCATGGAACGCGGGACGCTCAGCGGCGGATATTCGAGCCTATGTATCGCAGCTTCAACGGAATCGGCGTGGAAGGTTGAAAGCGTCGTGTGCCCGGTTGACATAGCCTGAAAGAGAGTCTGGGCTTCTCTACCTCTAACCTCTCCGACTATTATGTATTCCGGTCTCTGCCTCAAAGCAGCCTTCAGCAGATCATACATATCTATCTTACCCCTTTCCCCTTCCGTAAAGCTCTCCCTCGTAACCGACGGGATCCAGTTCATATGCGGAAGCTTGAGCTCTCTAGTATCTTCAATCGTAACGATCTTAGCGTTCAGAGGAATGAAAAGAGCTACTGCATTCAGAGAAGTCGTTTTACCGCTCGCAGTTCCGCCGACGAAAAGCATGCTCTTACCGTTTTCTGCTGCAAGCCAAAGGTAAGCCATCTGCTCGGATGAGAAAGTTCCCCACCTGATCAAATCAACCGGAGTTATCAAAATTTCTCTGAACTTTCTTATCGTGAACGTGCTGCCTCTGGTTGTAATATCCTTGCCCAAAGTTAGCTGAATTCTGCTTCCATCAGGCAAAGTTGCATCGACGAGCGGGTTAGATGTGGATATGTGCTTTCCGCTTCTCTGGGCGAGCCTGATCACGAACGAATCAAGTTCCCTCCTATCGAACTTTATGTTAGTCTGCATGTTTCCGTAGTTCCAGTGATAGACGAAGATAGGAATGTTCCAGCCGTCGCAAGATATATCTTCTATGTATGGATCCCTCATTATTCCGTCGATCTTGTAGAAGCCTATGAAATCCCTCCTTATGTAATAGAAGAACTTGTGAAATGTCTGCTTATCAACGTAAAGATCGTATTCCTCAAGAACCTCCTCGAGAGTCTTCTCGAGTATCCTTTCCTTATCAGCCCTCTTCTTTTCGGAAACCTTGCCGTAAATAAGCTTGTTTCGAACCAATTCCTTAACTTCATAAAGCAAATACCTCTCGGCTTTGTCTAGCCGGGGTTCGGAGAGGAAGTAGAGGTAATCGTTGGAATCCTTGCTGAAGAGTATGAAAACCTTAGCAAACGGTCTGTAAACCCAATACTCCTCCACTACATCGTAACCGCTCGGGAAGGATGTATCCAAGAACTCTTCAATAGCCCCATACTTCGCAACTTCCCTAACCTGCTTGAACAGTTCGGAAATCTCTTCAACTTCAATCTCTTTAAGAACATCAGTAATATCTTCGAGGATCTTATCAGAAATCTTATCCGGAGCCTTAACTTCGCTAACGACCTCTACAAGCTTCTGTTTCGATACCTTCTTTGGCTTGATACGCTTAACCTTGCCCTCCTCAGCCATACCCATCCCTCATTACAATTATAATGTCGGGCTCTTCAACTTTTCTGTAATTTCAGTTTTATTCCTAATAATCTTTTTTGCTATCCTTCTCGCACTCCTACCATCTACGGGTCTGTTAGACTTTATATAGATAAAGCCGTTTTCAAGTTTTACAAAAGTTTCGCATTTATCGGATTCGACTATGATTCTGTCAGCGTATGGAAACACGTAAAACGGGTCGACCAAAGAATCCTTTCCCGTCGTGTATATTATCTCACCGAAACCGTCGGCTATTACAATTTCGTCGAACTTTCTTTCTCCCTTTTCTTCCTCCTCTTCAATTTCTTCAAATTCTTCAAGCTCCTCCTCAACTTCCGCAAGAACACCCTTCCTCTTCAAATCCTTAAGCCTGACTACCTTGATCTCGTATTCGCCCTCCTTCCTCCTTCTCACGACCAATACGATTATCGTGACAATCAGAATGATTAGGATGACCAGCAACGGGACATTCATATCGAACGGGTATTTCAAAACTTTATTTATTATTTGCTCTTCGATGCAAAGCTTTATGTTCTTTAAAAGCAAAAGTTGTTATGTGAATTCGAAGGGTCAGATGAGCGTCGATCTGCTGATAGCTGTAGCTATAATGGTTATGTCGATAACCATGGCGTCGTATTACATCATCTCAGCTTTCGTTCCATACTCGAGCAGGGATATCGATCTTCAGGCTTCCGCATACAGGGTAGCGATGATACTCAGCGAGGACGGTGGGCTTTGGGTATCCGGTGCCAAGCCCAATCTTTTACTCGAATCGGATTGGGCAAAGCACATAGAATCGAGTCCAAACGCCAGCGAGATCAAATCATGCTTAAGGAGGATCGGACTTGCAAACACATCCACAACGTATCTAACCGAGCTTAGCTACGAAGTTAGAATTCCGTGCTACCTGAACGAAACGAAGGTTATGCTCTTCTTCAATAGAAGTCTGTGGGAAAAAGTATACGGCAAAGATTGGAGGGACAAATTGGCAACACTGATAGGGCTAAACTCAACTATAAAACATTATTGCTACAACGTATCTTTATGCTATATGAACGGAACGGTTGTAAATTCGAAGATCGGCAAGTTGTGGATAGGATACCCCATTTATACGTATAGGAACGGTAAAAAAATTTTCATTCCTCAAGAATTCGGAAAATTTGAGAGAATTGTCGTAATTGATAGAAATTACAATCCGAACGTAAATACATCTCAGGATCTTATAAAATCGTTAAGGAGACTCGTAGTTTACGTGTGGTGATGAACATGAACAAAAAAGGACAGATGTATACACTCGAAGCTCTGCTGGCATCCCTTATAATTTTCGGAGTAGTCATATTCGCCATCAACGCATCCCCCCAATTCGGAACTGAGACGAAGGAGTTTACCAAATTGCAGTTGAAGAAATACGCGGACGACATTCTGGAGATTTTAGATTTGGAAAAATCAACACAAAATTTAGCACATAAGAGTTTGCTGAGTATGTGGATTGAAAATAACAATGTTACAGGATTTAAAAACTGCTTTAGTAGGATTAGTAAATATTTAAGGAGATATCTCTCTATAATGCTAAGAGTTGAAGTTCTATATCCAAATGGAACCATAAAGCCGGGATTCGTTTACGGGCCACCACCGCCGGAAGGGGCGGTTTCAAGCTTCAGAGTCGTCCCGGTTTCGGTTCCGCCTTACGCTTACGAAGTCAGGTTATACCTCTGGTATGTGTGAGGTGGTTCTATGAACAGCAGAGGTCAGCTCCTACTGCTTTCGGGAATTCTTATTGCTATGAGCGTAGCGTTGATTACGCTTTATTTAACAACGGCTTCGATTTCGGGTTACAGGGTTTCTTATTCTCCATGGGATCTACCTTACTACGAGATGAGGTCGAGTGTTTACGAAGCCACGAGGGCTATAAAACTATATAGAAATTCGAATGACATTTTGGAATTCTATCAAAATATGTCGAAGATCTACGCCAGACACGGGTACTTCCTAGTCGTGAACGCTACGCCTATCGGTAGTAGCCTATACAAACTAAATCTAACGTTCGAAACAGATAGAGTTAAGCTGGAGGTAGAGAAGTATGTTCCGATTTACCGATAAAAGGGGAGTCTCATCCCTACTCTTCGTAATAATGACCTTAGCCGCTTTCATCATGTTCATATCTACGCTTCAATTGTATAACGTGATGACCGATGCTCCAAAGAAGATAGTTATTAGGCATCAATTTGACGATATCGGAAACATACTCGCGAACGATGTTGTTGAAATAGTTCTCTCCCTTCCTCACGGTGGAAGAATAGAATACACGGAAAAACTGCCGGTAGATGTGGCTGGGCAGGGATACTGGATAGAACTGAACTCGAGCAAGGAATCCGTTAACGTTTCAACTTTCGGATATACGGCAAGGTATATAATAGGCGGAATCAAATATGAGATAAACATGAGTTCGAGCATAAACGCCACATCAAGCGGTGGTAAAATCACAATTCGGGCGAGTAGGCTTATATAATGGGGGTGTCCGAGCTGAAAAGCAAAGCGGTTTCGGAAGTTCTTGGATACCTGTTGGTTCTATCTATCGTAGTTGCCACCATCACGGTCATCTATGCTGCCGGCATGCCGGCGATAAGAAGTCAGGAGGATATAGCCGTATTTAGAAGCATGGAGAATACTTTTTACGTTCTGCAGAACGTTGAAAGATTGGTTGCATACAACATAACTCCGGAAAAATCAGTTAGTGTTAGAGCTGAAGGAGGATCAATTGCAGTTATTCCAGATTGGGGTATTTTATCTATTTATATAGATAAATCAGGTAAACCGTTTAATAGATCCTATCCCTACGGTTCTATAATATATCTAAGCAACAATGGTAAAGGACTAATACTTGATAACGGAGTCATACTTGAAGCATACGGAAACACAGTTTACCCCGCACTCTCAAATTCTATTCGAAACGGTAATAGACTACTGATATATCCGAGGATATTTAGGGAAGGTAACAATATATACATTAGTCTAATTAATTTAAAAAGTTTAAAAAGTAACATTAGTTTTTCTGGGCAGAAAATGTTAATATTTAAGAATAATAAAACTATTTTAATACATAATACATCTGTAAATTACATAAAAATCAGAATTAACATCATTAAGGCTTCTAACTTTGGCTGGAACAATACTCAAATTACAGAATTATGGTTAAATAGTCTTGAGTATGCTTTAAATGGGACAATTAAAAAGTGGAAAAAGTCACAGGATTGGATAGTCATAAATCCTCCAAAGGGTAAAAATCTAAATGTGACGATTGCCATCTATAACGTAACGGTCTCGGGCTAAAGAAGGTGATAAAATGGAGGAGCTACCGCGGGATAAGGTCTATTTCCAATGTAATACTTGCGGATACGTATTTCAGGAGGATCCGTTCAAGTTTCCGATAGTTTGTCCGATGTGCGGAAGCGAGGATGTAGTAAAAATCTGATCATTACATTTTGCTCAGAATGTGCTCCAACATAACAGTCTTTCCCCTAACATCGCTTTTACCAGCTTTCAGCGCTTTTAAGATTCCGTCGAGCGATAAATCATTAACATCTATCAAAGTCAAACCGTAGCCGACGAACTCCGCCTTATGCGCATCACTGCCGGCCGTTCTTCCTTTTCCGAACATTCTGCAGAAGAAATCCGAAAGCTTATTGAATATTCCCAAGCTCTTGGCGTTGAAAACTTCTATGCAGTCAACTATCTTGAAACAGCTTAGCCTAACCGCACCATGCCTGTAGAACTGGAACGGATGAGCAAGGGATGTTATGCCTCCCAATTTGCGAACGATCCGAACGGCTTCACCCATTTCGATCCCGGCTTCAATATCTCTCTTTATACCGAACGCAAGCAGATGACCTTGAGCCGTGGATATTTCGATTCCCGGTAAGATCACAATCGGAAGATTTTCTTCCCTTA
>JALWBF010000004.1 GCA_027016055.1 Archaeoglobaceae archaeon
TTTGAGGACCTCAAACTTGAACAACCTCAAGAAGCTTCTGTAGGGATAGGATACAGACCTATAGAAGAACTGAAAGTAGGTTTTGACATAAGATGGATAAACTGGTCAGATGCAGATGGTTACAAGCAGTTTAAATGGAAAGATCAATGGGTTTTTGCTGTTGGTGGGGAGTACAAGGTAACACCAAGACTTGCTTTGAGGGCAGGTTACAACTATGGAAAATCCCCAATAAGGGAAAAGAATGTTACAACATCAAATCTAAATACAATTCCAGACTTTACACAACCTTTTCCTGATTACGACGTTGAATGGTTCAATCTGATTGGTTTTCCAGCGATTGCTGAGCACCATGTAACCTTTGGTTTTGGTTATCAGTTTACAGAACATTTCACCCTGAATATGTCTTATGTCCATGCATTTGAGAAAAAGGTTGAAACAACAGGGACAAAATGTTATGCAAACAATCCGGCAAGCTGTGAATCAGCAACAACAGGTGCCAAAAACGCTCAGGACTCAATAGGCGTATCCCTTGACTGGAATTTTTAATTAGATCAGTAGGGGCTTAAAGCCCCTTTCTTAAATAGTTTATGGAGGATAAAAATGAAAAGAGTAGGGGCAGTACTGTTTGTTTTGTTTAGTTTTGGATATTCATTTGCGGTTCCAAAATTTATGGATCCAGAGTATGCAAAAGAGTTCTGTGATCTTTGGAACAAAACCCCAACACTTACAGACGGTCTATCAAAATGGTCTAAAAAAGCCGGTAAAAAAGGTTACAGAATAATTAGATTTTACAGGCAGGACTGTGGAGGCGATGAAAAGGCTGTAGAGGTTCACATAGCTCCAAAAGACGGAAAAGCTGTATGTATTTACGGTGGAAAAGCAACAGATCAGAATCCAGATTTCCTTATGTTTGCTACAGACAAAAACTGGAAATCTCTGGCAAAGGGAGAATTTGGATTTCTTGGTATGGGAATAATGTCAAAAATGACATTTGAAGGCTCAAAATGGGAAGCCATGAACAATATGGGTCCATTCAAAGCATTCCTTTTAAATCTCAACAAAGTTCCCCATTCTATGGAATGTCCTTAAAACATTGAGGGGCAAAGCCCCCTCCAATTATTTACATCCTTTAAATTTTTCAATACATTTATAAATATTTCAAATTTGTATCTAAATATATTTGCATATTATTATTTGAGAAATCAAAATTCAGGGGTTTTTCCATTGGCAAAAGCTGTTCCGGGAGTTATTTTCACAACAGTAATAGCATTGGTGGCTACTTTCATATCCGGTCTGCAGATAATAAAAGAGACAGTTAATTTTAGTCCTCTTATTATATCTATTCTACTTGGGATTTTAATAGGTAATATATGGAAAATTCCTGAACCACTCAAATTAGGGGTTGTTTTTTCCCTGAAGAAAATTTTGAGGATAGCGATAGTTTTTCTGGGTTTTAGGTTAACCTTCCAGAATGTTATTGATGTAGGATTAGAAGGTTTGATAGTTGATGCTGTAATGCTAATTTCAACATTTACCTTTGGGG
>JALWBF010000005.1:0-3528 GCA_027016055.1 Archaeoglobaceae archaeon
TCGTTCACTACTTGGATCAATTGGGCGTTACGATCGAATACCACCACCACGAAGTAGCTACAGCCGGACAGATCGAGCTGGACTTTAAGCCGAAGCAGGTCGTTGAGGTCGGAGATGCGTTCTATCTATACAAGTTCGCAGCCAAGAACGTTGCAAAGATGATGGGACTCATAGCGACATTCATGCCGAAGCCCCTTTACTTGGACAACGCGAGCGGAATGCACACGCATCAGAGCCTCTGGGAGGGCGAGCCGTTCAAGGGCAAGAACCTATTTGCAGATCCAGATGACGAGTTCGGCTTGAGCCAGACGGCAAGATACTACATCGGCGGATTGCTTGAGCATGCCAAAGCATTAACAGCCCTTTGCTGTCCGACCGTTAACTCGTTCAAGAGACTCGTTCCGGGATTCGAGGCACCGATCTACATCTGCTGGAGCCCGAGAAACAGATCAGCATTGGTTAGAGTTCCGGTCTACTTCAAGAAGCCTTCGGCAATCAGAGTCGAATACAGAGGAGCTGATCCGAGCTGCAACCCATACTTAGCAATTCCAGCGATGCTCGCCGCAGGTTTGGATGGAATCAAGAAGAAGATCGATCCCGGCGACCCGTTGATGAAGGACGTCTACGAGCTGTCGCCGCAGGAGAAGAAGGAATACGGTGTTGGAGAGTTGCCAACAACGCTTAGAGATGCCCTCGAATGCTTGGCGAGCGACGAAGTCCTGCAGAAGGTTCTCGGCTCGCACATCTTCGATGCATTCATGAGCATAAAGACGGACGAGTGGAACCAGTATTGCCTATACATCACACCTTGGGAGTTCATGAAGTATATGGACATCTAATTTAATAATTTTTTTCAAGCTATTTTCTTCTTAAACTGGCTCTCATAAAGTTTCGCGACCCTTTCAATGGTATCAGCTTCTTCCGGGCTCTTATCGTCTCTGATTCTTATAAACCTAGGAAATCTCAAAGCGTAACCGCTTTCGTATTTCGGACTCTTCTGAATCTCCTGATAGGCTACTTCAAAGACGATCTTTGGCTGGAATTTTATCGTCTTTCCGTCTTCGTATTCTATAAGCGGTTTGAAAAGTTCCGTTAGCTCCTCCAAATCTTCATCGGTAAAGCCTGTTCCAACCTTTCCGACCGGCAAAAGCTTGCCAGTTATTGGATCTATGCATGCAAGTTCGAAGGAACTTATCAGATGACTCCTCCTTCCTTCTCCCCACTCACCGCCTATAACCACGAGATCGAGCGTCTCCATTACCTCCTTAAGCTTAAGCCAGTGCTTACCCCTTTTGCCCGGAATGTAAGGCGATTTTGGATTCTTAAGCATGGCTCCTTCATGTCCAGCCTCTAAAGCTTCCTTAAATACCGCTTCGATTTCCTCCTTTTTGTTCGTAACAACCTGCTTCGCAATTTTGACGACATCTGATTCCTTTACTACTGATTCGAGGATCTTCCTCCTCTCTTCGAGCGGAAGATCTATTACCTCCCCGTCCTTATATAAGATATCGAAGAAGTAAACTATTAAGGAGATCTCACCCATGACCTTCGTAATTTCGTGCTTTCTCCTGAATCTCCTCAGAACGTGCTGGAAAGGCATGGGCTTGCCGTCCTTAACGGCTATAACTTCGCCGTCCAAAATAACCCCCTCTTTAACGCAATTCTTAACCGCATCGACAATCTCAGGCAAAGCCCTCGTGACGTTTTCCAGTCTTCTCGAGTATATCGTAACCTTCCCGTTGCCCCAGTGAACCTGAACCCTGCTTCCATCGAACTTCCATTCAACTGCAACCCTCTTCATCTCCCTGATCGCATCTTCTATATTTTCGGCAACCTGAGCGAGCATCATCCTAACCGGAACGTGTAGTTCGATCTTAAGCTCCTTAAGACCTTCCTTACCCCTGTTCTTAGCAACCACGGCAACCCTTCCCAGATCGTTCGTGATCATGTAAGCCCTTTCTACAAGCTCCGCATCGACGAGCCAAGCCCTTGCTATCGCATCCCTGATTATTCCCTCTCCAACCCCAAGCCTCATCTCACCGAGTATCAGCCTCGTGAGGTATCTTGCCTCTATCGGAGTTGCGGAAACGTATAGATCGGTCAAAAGCATAACCTTCCTCTTTTGACTCCCTTCCCCTTCGAGCGAAGCTATCTTGTCGAACACCTCCCTAACCTTAGCTATTGTAAGCTCTTCGGCGAAGAGCGTCATCTGAGACTTTCCCTTTATTAGCTTCTCAGCAGCTAAGCCGAGGTCACCGTATTCCTTCACGAGTTGCTCGATCTTCCTTTTGTCAACTCCGCTTACGACCTTCAGAGCCTCGTATATAAGTCCCACTCCGACTCCAAGTTCTCTTTCATCCCAGCTCGGGTAAACCTGACCCATGAGGAATAAGATCACGTTGTAAAGATCGTCATCTTCCTCGATCTTCTTTATGAAAGTCGCTATCCTTGCGGTCATTTCAAGAGTTGATGAAATCCTTTCCAAGATCGAGCAGAATTCCGCAAATTCACGAAACGTTAAGCTCATCGATAGTTGTATAATGGTGTTGTATAAGCAACTTTCGACTCGAAAGGAATTATATAAAAATTTTAAATTTATTCGTGTTCCTAATCTTCACAAAACTTTGAATTCAAAAACCAAAATCTTAAAAAAACAAAAAAGATATTATAGTTTATGGTCGAAAGGAGGAAGAAGCGAATATTTACCGGACCGGCGATGTTGATAGGTATGGGGATCGGTTTCCTTCTCGCACTCAAGATTCCAACAGCCCTTTTAGCATGCATGTTCATCGGTATCGGCGTCGGATCATTACTCGATTCGATATTATTCATACGGGAAGAGAAAAAATCGGAGTCGTCATAGTTTCATCTCAAACCTACAAGCTCCTCCAAAGCTTTCTTCGGATCTTTAGCTTTGACTATTCCGCTCGCGAGCAGAACGCCTTCTGCACCTAAATCCAACGCCGCAACGTAGTCTTCGTGATTAGTTATTCCGGCTCCGCATAGCACTTTAACGTTGGGATTTACTTCTTTAGCGGCTTTAACGGCTCCTTCGACGACTTCAGGCTCGGCTTTGCTGACGGGAATGCCGGTTCCGATCAATTCCGGCGGTTCAACGGCTACGTAGTCGGGGCTTAAAGCTGCTGCTGCTTTAGTGGTTGCGACGTTGTTCGTGCAGACGACGGAAACCAATCCAAGCTTTTTAAATTTACTCACGAGGAATTCGATGTCCGCAAGCCTAAGCCTCCTTTCGCTGTGATTTATCAAACTTCCCTTGGCTCCGACCTCCTTTATCATCTCGGCCGTTATCCTTCCGGTGTGACTTCCGAAATCCACGGCATCCACATGCTGTGCGTATACGTCGATGTTAAGCTTTGCAAATTCCGCCAAATCTAGAAAAGTCGGTGCTATTGCTATGTAATCATCAACCTTGCTCGCAACCTCTTCGGCTGCTTTGGCTATTTCATAACCCCTCTTTCCGAAGCCTTCGGCATAGGCTTTAAAGTTGATAATAATCACACCCATAAT
>JALWBF010000005.1:3538-5413 GCA_027016055.1 Archaeoglobaceae archaeon
TTATTAAAGCTGATGGTAGAAGCGGAAACGCACTGATTTTTGTTGATGAATACGGAAACAGAGCGATATTGGTCGATCCGGGCGTTAACGATACTATAAGATTCGATGAGATAGATTTGGATTACGTTTCCAAGTTTAGATTGCTCCATCTAACCTCCTTTATATGCAAACTCGGGGAAGAATCTTTTAAATCGCAGAAGAAGCTCGTTAAAGTGTTCGACGGAATCGTAAGCTTCGATCCCGGAGCTGTTTACGCCGAGAGGGGTTTGGACGATTTGAAGGATATAATCAGGGAAACTACGATATTCATGCCGAATGCTATTGAGATGGAGATACTGACCGGGTTAAGCTATAAAGAAGGGGCGAACGAAATTCTGAACATGGGTGTTGAGGTTGTGGTTGTTAAGCTTGGCGAGAGGGGATGTTACATAACAGACGGCAAGATAGAGCTCGAAATCCCAGCTTTAAAGGTTGACGTTGTCGATACAACCGGAGCGGGAGATGCCTTCAACGCCGGATTTTTATACGGCTATCTCAAGGGTAAGGATTTGGAGGAATGCGGAAAATTGGGAAATTACTTAGCCTCGTTATGCATACAGAAGGTCGGGGCAAGGGAGGGTTTGCCGAGAGGTTTAAAATATTAACTCTCCTCCGGTGGGGGAAAATCGTATATCTCGGTATCTATATCCTTGAGCATTATTATCCTACCAACCCTTCCGCAATCTTGGCACTTAACCTCTATAATCTCCCTGTTCTTCTTATCGCTTTTAGCCCTCCTCAGAACTATTCCCTTATGCTTCTTTCCGTCATCGCAAACCGGACATTCGAATTCTATCTCTTCCATAGTTGTTACAACTCGATCCCCGTTTAAATTTCTTTCCAATATGCTTTTTAGTATGTTGCTTTTAGATTATCTCAATGCTCGAAATTATCAAAAGGGCGAGGGAGATTGCGGAAGTTATAAGAAGGCAGGATGATGTGTTAATCGTAACGCACATCGATGCGGACGGAATTACATCCGGGGCCATAGCATTCGAATCTTTGAATCGGGCTGGAATCGATTGCGATATAGTTTTCGTGAAGAGTCTCGACGAGAAATTTATTGAGGAACTTTCAAACGCGAATAGATTCGTCTGGTTTACGGATTTGGGTAGCGGTTCGCTCGATTTAATTCTGAAGCACGACATAGATTGCGTTATTACCGATCACCACAGCCCGGCAAATTGCTACTATCGTTATCAGCTCAATCCCCACGATTTCGGTTACGACGGAACTTACGATTTATGCGGAGCCACTACGACTTATTTGGTTGCGAAATGCTTGGGATTCAACTACGATCTCGTTTCCATTGCAATAGTCGGAGCAGTCGGAGACCTTCAGGATTCCAAGGAAGGCAGACTTCTCGGCTTAAACCGGAAAATTTTGGAGGAAGCAGTGGAGGGGAAATTCATAAAAGTTGTTAGGGATTTGAGATTTTTCGGCAAGCAAACTCGTCCGATTTATAAGATGCTTGAATATACCTTTGATCCCTATTTGCCCGGAATAAGCGGGAACGAGAAGGGGGCGATAGAATTCTTCGAGAGTCTGGGCATACCGCTGAAGGATGGAGATCTTTGGCGGAGATGGATAGATCTAACGCCTGAAGAGAAGAGGATCGTAATTTCCGAGCTCGTTAAGATATGCATCGAAGCCGGATTGCCGATAAGGTTAATAAAGAGGCTAGTAGGCGAAACTTACATACTTCTTCATGAAGAAGAGGGAACAGAGCTCAGGGATGCAACGGAATACTCGACTCTGCTGAACGCAACTGCAAGATACGGCTACTGCGATATCGGATTGAAGGTTTGCTTGGGGGACAGGGGTGAAGCATTTAGG
>JALWBF010000006.1 GCA_027016055.1 Archaeoglobaceae archaeon
GTACTTCATAGGCTTCAAGGGCTTCGGAGGAAGCGTCTTTCAGGGCACGGTATTTTGCTTTTACCGCTCTCACATCCTCTTTAAAGGTCTCAGGAGCATTGAGTGGGTCGAGGACATACTCTCCGGCCTCTTTGGCTATCGCTTCTATGGCGGAGCCTATACCTTTGATGACATTCCATCCGCCCTGCAGTACGGCACCGGTATCGATCAGTGCTTTATCGATGCTGTTTTGCTTGTTGTATTGTGCTTCCAGGGCTTTTCCCTCTGCACGCTCCTGACGGATGATCGCATCCAGCTCCTTGCGTATGGCCTCCCTGAGCTCTCTTATCTCTTTGTCCACATCGGGTAGAGTCTCTATCGTAACGGCGGCTATTCCCGTATCGGGTATTATTACCTCACCGCTGCCGTCAAGTCTGCCTTCCACTCCGCCCTGTGCGGTTAAGGCTATATATGGGATTCCTACGGCCGGGAAGGTCTGCCCCCTGTCGTCGGGGAAGTGCGCTTTTAGGGCGAACTCCACAGAACACGGTGCGGAGGAGTTTATTTCCTCACATAGGCTGTTTTACCCTCCAAAAGCCAATTTCGTTAGATCGTTAATATCTTGTATCTCCCTGTTTGATAATTGTGCCAAAATATCAAGTTGTACAAATAGATTAACTTTCTCTACTGCATCGATGGTCTGCTCTCCCCCTGCAAAAAGTGGAGGCACAAAAGTAAACATCTCATCGGGGGCTAAGGCACCAAATTTCTCTACTGCCTGTTCAAAGATGGGTTTATCTGTGTCTATGTCTTCCAAGTCTAAATCCTCTGGACTTATAACTGCAAAAAAACCTGCTATTGCCTCATCTGCCTTGCCATTAGCAATACGCTCTGCATCCCCTTCTTCTTTAAAGATAACACCACGCCTCGGTTCTATGGTATAGTTGTTACCATTTTTCTCTCCCCACAAGAACAAGTCTCCAAACCCTGTCCTGGCTATGACATGGTAGTTGTCTTCCTCCATGATGCCTCTGCCTTCTATCCATGTCTCCATAGTCACTTGATACTCCAAAGGATTGACTATAAAAAACAATCCGTCCTTAAAACTGCAAAACCCGAACTCTTTCCAGTACTCGAGGAGTCTATCCGGAAGTTTCCCACTAAAGTATGCAAGTGTCTCTTCAGATACGCTTTCGAACTTGTTGGGTTCGCCAAATTGCTCTAAAAACCATTCAAAGCGCTCATCCATTTCAAAAGCCATCTTTCCTCCTTCATTTATTTGCAAAGTGTCAATTTCACATTCATCTTCGCATCGGGTCCTTCCGCTTTTAGTTTAGCCATTGCAGCCTTGTCGAGTACTTCTATTCTCCCATCTTTGCCCCATTGCGAGCCTATGGAGGAGTTGACACCGGCATCACCCAAACGCGCTATTTTGTCCGAGCCACCCGCTATGAGGTCAGGATCATGCAGGGCCGCCAGTGCTTCAAGCTGCTCTTTGGCTTTTTGTATTGCTATCTCTTCGGCTTTTTTACCACGAATGCCTTGTTTTCTAAGGGATTTTTCGACCGATTTTTTGATTTCTGTCATTAGCTCTTTTCTGGCTTTACGCTGTACTTTTCCACCTTGCGTCAAGACAGCTCTGGCTTTGCCGTGTCCATACTTTTGTATCAGTTCGTTAAAGTGCCTTCGGTTTTCGAGGTATTCGCCTACGGTCATTTTATTGATGCCCGCTTCCTGGTTTTTTAGTTGTCTGTAAAACTCTTTTCTTAGCTTTTTTGGATCTTTTGACTTTTTCAGCAGATCCTTGCTTGGCTTAAAACATTTTACTGTGTGTACTGTGGCTACAACTACTCTCTTGTTCGATTTTACCGTAACCCTCTTTTTGAACCAATTTCTTTTTTTGATGGCGTTGGAAAGTTTTTGTATCAGGGGAGCCAGTTTTGCGGCTACGGTAGCCAAACGTGAGCCTGCGGCACCGGCTGCGGCCGCACCGCCCGCACCCGCCGTTAGTACGGTAATGACGATGCAGATTACCGATTTACTGTCTACATCAGTGTCGTAATATATAAAACCAGCTGGTTCTAAAATAGTGTCAATAACGCTTTTTAGAGTCTACTTTGTCTTTTTGTTTGGCTTAATGTGATATTATAAAGTCAAAAAGGATGGGCACTCTCTCTCCAAAGCAGCCAACATTATTTTTAGAGTTCAATTCAATGGTAAAAAGAGGTATCGAGCCTCACTCTGAGGTAGAGTGAAGAGGTCAACTTTTTGATACAGATTCAAATTGACCTGAACAATCTCAATAAAAGTATAAAGGATCTATGGAGTAGGAATGAATTATGCATCGGTGTCCTCTTCTAATTGGTTTAAGAATTCATCAAAACTATCAGATAGCTTGTATAAGTTTTTTGGAAGTTCATTTTTAGTAAAGTCATAATTTTCCAATTCTGTATTGTGATCCCAAAAATATATTTTTCCATTATATGGGCCAGATATTCCTAAGAGAAATTGATTTCCCCCAGGGTCATCACCAATGGGTATAAATTGGCTGGGAATTCTATCTTTGAGAGAATGGTAAACATTTAATAAATCATCATAGTCGTCATCAATATTAAGCCCATAAAAAGTATTTAAAACAACTTTTCCCAATTCATTATTTTTGGAAAAAATATAAAATTCCGGTTCTCCACCATTATAAGTCAATAAAAAATTTTTATAGTCATCTGGCAATTCATGTCCAATTTCTTTTTCAAATTTATTGATGTTTATTTCATCAACTGGTCGATTTTCTGTTGTTATTTTCATTCCTGTTCTCCATTTTTAACTTTTGAAGCTCCGCCTGTATGTGGAAAATCCCTATGAATATCTTTTGGAACTAATTGCATATGTTCACCATCCTCCATATGGTGCCAAGTGTATCCCTTTGGAGGTTTTACCCCTGTTCTGCCTATAGCAGCATTTGCCGCTTTATAATCATAATAATGATCACCTTTCATCCCTTCAATTCTAACAGGTTTTTTTGGAGAATGAGGTGAAAAATCAGGATACCCATCCTGATTGTAAGTTACAGATATACCATCTTTGTTGGTATAGGTTGTAGAACCATCCGGATTTTTCTTTACTGTTCCCCCATTTTCTTTCCATTTTTTCTTATCCGGTTGTATAGGTTTTCTTTTTGGTTTGTGTACTGTAGTCACTTCCTCTCTTACATTCGATTTTACCGTAACCCTCTTTTTGAACCACTTTCTTTTTTTGATGGCGTTGGAAAGTTTTTGTATCAGGGGAGACAGTTTTGCGGCTACGGTAGCCAAACGTGAGCCTGCGGCACCGGCTGCGGCCGCGCCTCCTGCACCGGCCGTAACAACGGTCAGTATCACTCCGAGTACCGCTTCGGTACCGCCCTCCATGACTTCACTGTAGTGCTGGGTATCCAGGTACTCTTTGGCGAAGGTTTGGAATATCTCCTATGTTTTTTCATCGCCTGCAAGTATGAAATATGTTTCCAAATCTTCATCGGCGAATTTTCGAAGCGCCTCATACTTCGCTTTCACAGCCGCAACATCTTTTTTGAATGTCTCGGGTGCGTTAAGGGGGTCTAAAAGGTACTCGCCGATCTCGGAGCCGACAGCCGACAATGCTTCGCCCACACCTGTTGCGACGGACCACAATGCGCCGAAGATACCCGCCGTAAAGTTCCAGATCCCGTTTCCTAAGGCAGATATATCTTTGCCGCGCTTTTGCAGCCAGCCGCTCTCATTATACTCCCGCCGTATAGCGTCCGCTTCCTCCCTCTCCCGGGCGATGATCGCATCCATCTCCTTGCGTATGGCCTCCCTGAGCTCTCTTATCTCTTTTTCCACATCGGGTAGAGTCTCTATCGTAACGGCGGCTATTCCCGTATCGGGTATTATTACCTCACCGCTGCCGTCAAGTCTGCCTTCCACTCCGCCCTGTGCGGTTAAGGCTATATATGGGATTCCTACGGCCGGGAAGGTCTGCCCCCTGTCGTCGGGGAAGTGCGCTTTTAGGGCGAACTCCACAGAACACGGTGCGGAGGAGTTTATTTCCTCACATAGGCTGTTTTACCCTCCAAAAGCCAATTTCGTTAGATCGTTAATATCTTGTATCTCCCTGTTTGATAATTGTGCCAAAATATCAAGTTGTACAAATAGATTAACTTTCTCTACTGCATCGATGGTCTGCTCTCCCCCTGCAAAAAGTGGAGGCACAAAAGTAAACATCTCATCGGGGGCTAAGGCACCAAATTTCTCTACTGCCTGTTCAAAGATGGGTTTATCTGTGTCTATGTCTTCCAAGTCTAAATCCTCTGGACTTATAACTGCAAAAAAACCTGCTATTGCCTCATCTGCCTTGCCATTAGCAATACGCTCTGCATCCCCTTCTTCTTTAAAGATAACACCACGCCTCGGTTCTATGGTATAGTTGTTACCATTTTTCTCTCCCCACAAGAACAAGTCTCCAAACCCTGTCCTGGCTATGACATGGTAGTTGTCTTCCTCCATGATGCCTCTGCCTTCTATCCATGTCTCCATAGTCACTTGATACTCCAAAGGATTGACTATAAAAAACAATCCGTCCTTAAAACTGCAAAACCCGAACTCTTTCCAGTACTCGAGGAGTCTATCCGGAAGTTTCCCACTAAAGTATGCAAGTGTCTCTTCAGATACGCTTTCGAACTTGTTGGGTTCGCCAAATTGCTCTAAAAACCATTCAAAGCGCTCATCCATTTCAAAAGCCATCTTTCCTCCTTCATTTATTTGCAAAGTGTCAATTTCACATTCATCTTCGCATCGGGTCCTTCCGCTTTTAGTTTAGCCATTGCAGCCTTGTCGAGTACTTCTATTCTCCCATCTTTGCCCCATTGCGAGCCTATGGAGGAGTTGACACCGGCATCACCCAAACGCGCTATTTTGTCCGAGCCACCCGCTATGAGGTCAGGATCATGCAGGGCCGCCAGTGCTTCAAGCTGCTCTTTGGCTTTTCGTGCAGCTATCTCTTCCGCTTTTTTACCAATAATACCCTGTTTTTCAATAGAACTTTTAACTGATTTTTTAATTTTCTTCAGTAGTTCTTTTCTAGCCATACTTTGTGCTTTCCCACCCTGCGTCAAGATGGCCCTTGCTTTGCCGTGTCCATACTTTTGTATCAGTTCGTTGAAGTGCCTTCGGTTTTCGAGGTATTCGCCTACGGTCATTTTATTGATGCCCGCTTCCTGGTTTTTAAGTTGTCTGTAAAACTCTTTTCTTAGCTTTTTTGGATCTTTTGACTTTTTCAGCAGATCCTTGCTTGGCTTAAAACACTTTACTGTGTGTACTGTGGCTACAACTACTCTCTTGTTCGATTTTACCGTAACCCTCTTTTTGAACCACTTTCTTTTGCGTATGAGATCGACT
>JALWBF010000007.1:0-2837 GCA_027016055.1 Archaeoglobaceae archaeon
TCCATATTGAGCGGCTGAACGAACAGTTTCGTGGCCGACTGGTCGTATACATAGGCGTCATTCGATTTTTGACATTCATGACTTTCGTCCGTTCTTTGGCTTTCGAAAAATACGCCGCTGACTCCCCCTCCCCATTCTACCATTCTATCCTGGAGGCAGGCGTGATCTCTTAACCCCGGTTCTATTCCCGGAGCGAGGTTCATCTTCTTCTCTTCAGCGGGCGTATCGACCGAATTTCCTTCCGGATCTACGTTCACGGTATTCATGTTGATCGCAAAATTCACCTGGGCGTACAACAGACCGTCCGAATCTTCGCCCTGGGTAAAACTTGATTCGTGAATTATCCTGGATGCAAGCAGGTCTCCATACTTGTTGTAAGCCTCTACTCTGTAGTTGCCTATAAAAGGAACGAGTATCATTACGCTATTGTCCGCTCCCAGATATACCGTCCCCGTCTCTTTCATTGCCCTTTTTTTATCCGTGACCACGTTCGGGTTGGCAAGAGGGGCCTCCTCTGTAGTTTCCACCTCCTCTTCGTTTACGGACGTATTGCTGGTATATTCTCCAAAATGGTGACGTTCTTTCTCGCACCATGGATTCAGCCACCCGCATTTGGGGTATCCATAGTTAATGTCTCTTTCGTCGGGATGGGTAAATCTGTTGATTTCGGAATTGGAAAATCCCATACATCCGAGAATATTGAATTTGTGATTCAAAAAGCTTTTCATTCTTTTTTTTGTCGCCGCAGGTTTGTCTATACCGGTATCCGAAGCGTAATGAAAGTATATTTTTCTGATATATCCCGGATGCATGACGATATCGTTATCTTCCTTGTTTAACCTGTAATTGAAGGTTTTGCTCGATCCATCTATGTTTTGCATTGTGGCCGCCGCTTCGTCCTGGGCCGGAGTCAGCCTGACTTCGTACCTGTTGTACGGCCCCTGGGAATAGAATTGGCTTGGGATGTCTTTGTATATAAAATGTTCGCTTACCTGCCGGTCCATCTTTTTTGGTTTCGTAAACAGAATAATGATAATAACAACGACCACTCCGACTATTGCCGCGGCCCAAACGCTGTGGGCGAAGTATCCGGCCGCGCCGGCAACGCCCCCTCCTAGGAACAGAAGTCCGAGGTTCGGTTTTTTCTTTCTGTAGCTTCCGTGATCGGAAAAGACATGGTAATGCATTCTGTCCTGGATGGTTCTCATTTTTTCTATCGGAAGTTTCCATCTTTCGTTGTCCACGTTGATATACACTTCGTTGCTTTGGATGGGAAAGGTATTGTAATTGGAGTAGTACCCAAAACCTCCGTCTAGAAAATCTTCAAAGACCATTATGCTTCTAATGGAGTCAAGGTCCGCCTGGCTCGAGAAAGACTGCTCCCCGGGTTTACATACATCGTTAACGTTTATCCTCTCTATTGAAAAATTCTCCTCCTGTGAATCCGGAACGAGCCCTAACTGCTCTTCATATTCAGGAGGAGCCTCCTCTCCCCCTTGGGTTACGTGACACTCTCCTCCGCTGCTTTCTCTTGTTCCGTCCATGCAATACGCGGCAACCAGACACGGATCCTCCTGAGGCTGCCCGTCGGTTCCCGGAATGGAGAGGGAGCTGTTGAACACATACTTGATTTTGTTGGCAAATCCCGCCGGACTTGTCGTTGGAACTGGGTGTATTTTCTCTATCATCGGATCCTGGGGAAGAGGCTTTAGCTTGAATGTACAAAAAAATGAACCTCCATTAGGTCTGTATGCCCAATGGTAATCTATAACCCATTCTGAAAAACCGTGAGCATTCGGATAGTCTATACACTCTTCCATGGAAGAAATGCTTGCATCTCCCCCAAAATCCTTAAGAGTCACCCATAGACTATTGGGGTCTCTTTGCAAATAAGGTGGAGCATATCTGGTAATCGAGTCGATATGCGAATCCAAAATATAATCATCTCCGACTTTATTGAAAAATACTTTAAGGGTCCTTTGTCTCAGTTCGCTCGTAGAAGCCGGATCGAACATTCCGCAGCTGAACGTAGTGTCTTGGTTGACTACGGTATAATTGACCTCGGTATCGTCCTCGTAAGAAAATCTGAAGTATGGATCCTGATGCCATAAGAAGGGATATCTTGCCATATTGATGGTAAAATCGCTGGACCCCGAATCAATTACCGTTTCCGTGGTTTTGTCCAGATTTACTATCCTCGCTTTGTGCCTCATGTAGCCTTTTGACTGAACCTCCACGTTTATGTGAACGAGAGGTTGCGATGTGCGCACGTCGTCTTCTCTTATACAGTTTGGGTCGTCTTCGTACGGATCCACCTCGGTCAAAGACATGTCTACGACCTTTTCCTCGTAGGGTCTTTCCAAAACGCATTTTTGCTTGACGAGTTTCGTTACCGTTTTGCGTTCGTACTCTATACACATCTTTTTATGAGCGTTCTGTTCATTGACTTCGAACGTTAAGATCGTTCCGTCCGGACATTTTCCTCTTAGACGGAGTACCGCTCCCGTCTGCGGATCTATATCCGAAGGGCTCAGTGGAATACTTCGGTCGGCATATATTTTTATACACGGATTGTTTTGGCTGCACGCGTCAATCGCCTGATCGAGCTGCTCGCTCGTATAGTCTCCGGCATGGTTGGCATAAAGATCTTCTATACACTGTTTTCTGGCGGCGCATTGCGACCCCGGACACTCTTTGGGGTATATCAGGGCATTGGTCCAAGAGAGGCAATGTCTGCTGGAAACGGGAGACGGAGGACAGAGATACTCTCTTGTTTTAACGTCCAGGTGGACCTTGGTTTCTACCAGATGCCCGTTTCTTACAACCTCTCCTTTGAC
>JALWBF010000007.1:2847-3756 GCA_027016055.1 Archaeoglobaceae archaeon
TTTATGGACGCTCTGATGATTCTCCACCATGGAGCGCATATTTTTATCGGGCGATACATCGTCTGAGACTCGAATTCCACCAGACAGTACTTGTTTTGGTTCGGGGAAGAGTACTCCATGATCCCCGTTTCGTTTAGCGTGGTGTACCTGGAACTTTCGGAGCATTGATATTTTTCATAATCGTTTCTAAAAGGAAGGTACGTCTGCTTTTCCCCTGTCTCATTGTAAAATTCTCTGTCCGAACAGCTCTGTCTGAACACTCCCGTCCATATGGTCCCTATTCGGGATCCGTTTTTTCTTGCGTTTACGAATACGCTCAGGGCAAAGTTTCTCTCACCTACCGTATCCGGAACAAATATATGGCCGCCAAGGTGAGTCGCAAGAGCTTTGCATGACGAATAGCTCATTTTTGAATTGGAAAGGCCGTAGTCGTGTTGGGCAAATTTGGACGTTTTGTAAAAAGAATCTTTGTAGTCCACCTTGGTGAGCCCCGGCTTCTCTATATATTTGCAGTTTTTTTCGTCAATATCGTATACGCCGTAACCTACAAATATATTTTTGCCTATATGAGATGCAAGGTTCTGATTTTCTACAAGCAGAGCTCTTTCGTCTCGTGCGCTTTGGGTCACTCCGGCTACCGGTATATCCGACGGTGTCGCTCCGCTGATCAGCTCCCTGATATGCTCCACCGTTCTGTCTTGCTGCACCGGCTGATGGCTTGGCGCCGCCATTAAAAAATTTTCGCTCATAAGCGCTATAGATACGATAAAAGATACCGCTTTTTTAAAAGAATGCCCTGCGCGCACTTGCTCTCCTTGGAAACGAGTTAAATTAGATTTTATCTAAAAACGGAGGAAAAGGCACCCCCGTATCGAAACGGCGGGAGGCTTCGCCGCGTCAGTGTTGTAC
>JALWBF010000007.1:3766-4470 GCA_027016055.1 Archaeoglobaceae archaeon
TTCCCTTCCGCACATCTTTCTATCCAGCAGGTTTTGTCTTCGGAGTGAAAGACTCCTTGCGGACAGTAATATTCGTAGCATCGTCCGTTTTTGAAAAGAGAGTCCAGATTATCTTTCTTGCAATCCGTCTGCTTTCCGCACGATCCGACGTAAGGCTTGTTTCCATCGCATCTTTGAGCCGTACATTTACCTTCGGTGTTTACATAAGAAGGGAGGGTGGAGCCATAAAATCCTTCCGGACAGTCCGCCAGCCGACATACATGCCCCACACACTCGTACGGCGAACACTTATACTGGTAGTCTCCCGTATAATACTCCGTTTTATGGGAAAATCTCTGGGAGTGAAAGTCGTACGGTCTCACCTCTCCCTTTTTGACGATAATACATCCCTTGTCTTTGGAGGCCCCCAGAAACCTGGCCATGGCCTGAAGCTCTCCCATGTGATCAAAGTCAACGGAATCTTCTCCGCCGCAGTATCCCGAATTTTCCTCTTTTGGGCTGACAAGAAGGGTTATTCTTCTCGCCTCGTTATGGTAAATAGAGGTAAAACCTTTGTCGGCCATAATATACGGGATGGTGTTTTCCGGAATAAATCCGTCTAGCCTGTCTTCGTCTCTCGTCTCTCTTACAAATTCAAGAAATCCTACAAAACCGTCGCCGAAAGAATTCCAGAACGTCAGCCGGTCCACTACCCCAAGTGGATC
>JALWBF010000007.1:4480-5384 GCA_027016055.1 Archaeoglobaceae archaeon
TCATATCCGGCTTCGGCATCACTATTTTCAAGCTTTTCAGACAGGTACCGTCGGCCAGTTCCTGGCCTTTATACTTGCAGTCCAAAGCGGTATCGACATCGGGATCGAGATAGTATTCGCTGTCTTCTTTCTCTTTCGGGTCTATAAACACTCCGTAATTCGCGTTGCTGATCGTTTTTATGAACGAAGGCAGATCTCTTTCTATGATGGATCCGTTTTTCCCTCTCAGGACGCTTGCCACATACCAGTTTCCATCGTCCATCAAAAGAGCCATGGTTCCTATGTTGAACCCTTCCCAGTGACTTTGCGAAGAGATTTTATACATTCCTCCGTCCGTCTTTACAATGGCATATCTTGTGATCGGCTTTCCAATATCTATGGAGACTATACCCCCTTTGTAGCCTTCATATCCCATATGTCCGTTCATGCGGCAGGAAGAGATTATCGCACCTTTGGCATCCGTTGCATTTATAGGAACGAGAGTATGTACATCCGCCAGTTCTAGGCCGGTGATGTAATGCCCCGGCTTCGATTTAATGGACCCCTGAAAATAGCACTTGTCTACCGAATAGCATTGACTTTTCCCGTTTGTTTTGTAAAAACATATCCTGTTTTTGTCCGTCGTTATCTTGTTGACGTAGTAAACGCAGTTCACTCCTTCGCATTTTATGTTTTTCACTTTTCCGTAATCTTCCGGAACCAGAGGTTCTCCCCAGATCATATGGTATTCCAGAGGTCTTTTCGTTTCTATTTTGTATCCCGGCTCCGAAAAATCCTGAGGTTTGCGGCAGTTGTTTGCCGGAGGGTTTTTGGGAGTACACCAGCATCCGTTTTTGCCGCACTCTCCATTGCAGTCTCCCCCTCTTTCAAGGGGGCCTTCAAAACCGGTGGGACAGGAGTAAAG
>JALWBF010000008.1 GCA_027016055.1 Archaeoglobaceae archaeon
CTGTAAAATACTATCTCATCTTCGCAATCGAAAATAGGCTTTAAATCATTCCTGTTGCCCGCTACCTTAAGCAGTAATTCCAAATTTTTCTTCCGAACATCAATCTTTCTGCATATGCACTTCCTTTTGAGTCTACCGCATTTTGGACAAAACAAGTCGTCGATGTTCATTTCTCAAAACTTAACATCGGTTTGAAGATAACGGTTTTCGATGATCTTGCGAGGTCATCACGATTATTTAGAGCTTGTCTTTAATCTCACCAAGGCTTTGAGCTCTTTTACGAACATCCTCCAGTTTAGTATAAAGTGCAGGACTGCAACAGCTATGATCACCAAACCAACGTATTTATGATAATCGCTCCATGTGCGCTTAGTCAATCCGAAAAGTAAGAGGTTCCCGGAGCCTTTTCCATGCGGAGCAAACAACAGGATGAGTCCGCTTATAGCCTGAAACAGCCCCAAGACGATCATACACGAAGAAACGACAGCCCTTAATCTCGCACCCATGCAGAATGGGTCACATTTGGATATATAAAATTAAAGTTCGAATTTCGATATGCTATACGAAATCCAGCAGGGTCGTTTCCCTAACCTTTTTCTCCTTGAGAACTTCCATTATTTTTCCGAAATCATTCTCAAAATCCTCTTTAAGTTGAGGTCTATAGAGAACGGCAGCTGGATGATAGACCGCAATGACCTTAACGTTCTTTCCCCACTTATCAATTTCAAAAATCTTTCCCCTAACCCTGCTTATTCCGGGGAAATTCAAGCCGAAAAGTTCGAAGATAACTCCGGCAGAATGTCTGCCCAAGCATACGATGACATCCGGCTTGATTGCTTCAAGCTGTTTGATCAGGAAAGGCTTGCAAGCTTCCACTTCTTCAGGCTTCGGATCTCTGTTGTTGGGCGGGCGACACTTAAGAACGTTCGTGATGTAAACATCCTCCCGCTTCAATCCGAACTTCTGCATGACCTCTGTAAGGTATTTGCCAGCATTACCTACGAAGGGGCGTCCTTGCTTGTCTTCTTCTCTTCCCGGGGCTTCCCCGACGAAAACAATTTTAGCCTTCGGATTTCCTTCTCCGGGAACGTAGTTAGTTTTCGTCTTCCAGAGCTCGCATCTCTTGCAGTTTTTAATTTCACGCTCGATCTCCTCAAGCGATTGCATCAAGCAATTCTGAATATACAAGCTTAATAATCTTTACATGTTGTGGCAAGTTCTTCCGCCAGTAAGCATGCACCCTTGGCAACCGCAAGCGGATCCTTAAGAGTTTTAATTTCCGGCTCGAATCCTTCCATGAGATACCGATATATCTCGGTTTTGAGAATTTGAACATCGAGGTTTCCGCCGATTCTGCCGCCAAAGATAACCGCCTCGGGATCGAGCAATGTGATGGCGTTTGCAACAGCTATGCACATAAGCCTGAAGCCTTCAATTCCGTAGATGCTACCGTCTTCAAACAGCTCCTTCGCATCCCTTCCGAACCTCTTTCTGATGCTCCAACCGCCGAAATAAGCTTCCAAG
>JALWBF010000009.1:0-2901 GCA_027016055.1 Archaeoglobaceae archaeon
CGACCTTTCCTTTTGTTTTTTCGTTTACGTATTTCTCAACGTATTTTAAATCGACGAACCTCCTCTTAGGATTCTGAATCTCCATTATGAAAGGTCTTCCGTTTCCGAGCATCCTCGCATCCACATCCTCCCTGCCGGATCCATGAAGGATCGCGTTCGATCCCTTGAATATCTCAAGCATCGCGTTACCTATCAGCTCTTCAACGGAAGTCTGATACTTCTTGCCCGTCCAGTTGCAAACCTCGCAACCCTTCCCTTCGCATTTCGTGCATAGCCATCTCGTTTGAGATATTCCCCTCACCCTCTTCTTGTATCTTCCGTAAATGTAAAGCGGTCTTATCTGAATTTCGAAGTTATGATTTTCCAGATCGTAAATTACCGTTACATCCGGATCCCGATAAACCGGTTTGGCATTCAGCTTTTCCGCAAGCTTTCTGCTGAGTTCCCTGTTGAACTGAACCTTCAGACTTCTCCCGTTTGAGCCTACTATCTCATTAAGGTAGCTTTCCAAAGCTTTCAGGCTTCCGTAAACTCTGCTTCCGACTGAGAAGGTTCTGAATTCGTAATCCTTCAATTTTCCCGCTATCTCATCAGCTATCTCGTCGATCTTCCAAAGTAAGCCGGAGCAGATCATACAGCTTCCGGGCTTAACTATTTCGCAGTTGATCCCTATTCTCCTCTGACATTTAACACAGAGCTTGAGCATTCTTTTAAATCTTAAACATCAATGTTGTTATCACTTACGCTACCACGTAAATCATGGTTAAGGTCAACGAAAGTGCAACTAAAAAGTATGGCAATGAGTATTTGTGAAATTCCTTCAAACTTATCCCCGAAATTCTGGTAGCTATGAAATTAGCCAGAGACCCTATCACGATTCCGGTTCCTCCGATGTTAACACCAACGGCAAGCGGGAGCCAAGGAAATCCTTGAGATATCAGCATAACGGTTGCGGGAACGTTGCTTATCAGCTGACTCAAGCCTGCGGAGAGTAGAATAACCTTCGTTGCGGATCGTTCGAATCTTATGCATCCGAACAGAAGGGACGACATCTCTTTGAAATCCACGAATATCAGTGCGAAAACAGCAACGAGTGCTATGTCGAGCGAATACAGAGCTTCTCTTCCGATAACGGACATGACGAGCAGTGTTAGTAGAAATCCTACATACGCAAGATTCCTCTCAGCAAGCGCTACATTGAGTATCAGAAGCAACGTAGAGCACACCATCAACCCCATCTTAATCTTAATTCTCGGCATCGGCGATACTTTCAATTTCCTACGCCTGCTTCCGATCCATACGAAGAACATGAGAAGGGTCATCCAAAGCAGGACGTATGGAAACATCAGACTCACGAATTCCTTCAGCGGTATCTTGAACGTCCTCCAGATTATTATGTTCTGCGGATTTCCTATGGGGGTTAAGGCGGAGCCTATGTTAGCCGCCAAGGCTATCGAAGTTACGGCCTTCGGCAGATCTATTTCGGCTATTTTCGAAATCGTTAATACGAACGGGACGAATACGAACATAGCCGTGTCGTTCATTATTACAGCCGATGAAAGAGAAACGATCAGCACGAGTAGGCTCAGCAGTTTGAATTCCGAATCTCCAGAAATCCTAACGATTGCGTTGGCGAATCTGCCGAAGATTCCGGAAAGCTCAAGCCCCCTTGAAACTATGAATAGAGATATAATCATTGCTAAGCTCTCGTAATCTATAAGCTCAAGACTCCTTCTCGGCAGTGAGGGATCGGCAATAGAGAGAGCTAGGAATAGCAGAATTAGAAATGTCAGAAACCACTCTCTCTTTATAATCTGCCAAAATTTTGCTGTTTTATTTGATATACCTTCTCACCTCGTCCGTGAGTCCGTAGTCCGGTATTATCTCCTCTCCGTTCTCGGAAACCTTTATGTGCATGATGATTATCTTATTCCAAGCAACGGGGATAACCCAAGCATCCTCGGGCTCCCTGAATTCAGCTGCTTCGATGACGTTGGCTTCCTTCAGAACGTTCTCAACTGCCTCCCGAACCTTTTGCGAATCTACTTCCGCATGAGCCCTTACCGGTCTACCCTTCGGAGAAGGGGCTTCGGCGTGCGGATCGTAGTGGATTCTGTCCACAGCAAAGTCCATATACATAACCGGAACGTCGACGTGAACTTCCCCCCTCACACCTCTTTTAACTATCGGCACGCCAGCGGTGAAGAGCTGATAAGCTTCCATAGCCGTTCTTATCGCCTTATCAAGAGCTTCAAAGTCGAGCGGTCTGAATTTATCCCTCACCGGCGGTGGCATGTTCAAATCCTCCCAACTGTAATATGTTTTTAGAAAATTAAAATATTTAAACAACTATGAGCTGAGCGATATTTTTATATAGTAGGTAAACAAACTTTTACCCGTATAACAAAAATGAAACCCGTAAGTTAATGAGGTGATCGGCATGATTCCGCCATTACCGCCGGGAATGGAGATAATAGGATGGTTGGTATGGATACTGTTTATTTTCCTTATTGCAGCGGGCATATTGCTGATAATGAAATCGATATTTCCAAATATTCTACAGCAGACGCCCGAAAGATCGAAATACTTCGATGAAACGATGCAGGAGTTACTTCACGAAATTAAGATGCTCAGGAAGGAAATAGAGGAACTCAGAAAGGAGCTCAAGGAATAGCATGAATGGTGATAAAACCAATCTTGCTGAAGACCTTGCAGAAATTTTAAAGGTTCTTGCGAATCCGATTAGACTCAAAATACTCGCTCTGTGCTTATCCAAAGAGAGAACGAGCAGAGAACTGAGGGAGAAGCTCAAACTATCAAAACCTCTCTTAATATCTCATTTACGAAAACTCGTGAACGCCGGTTTTCTTGAATACAGAACGGAATTGGATGAGGAAAGGA
>JALWBF010000009.1:2911-16573 GCA_027016055.1 Archaeoglobaceae archaeon
AAGAGAATTGATATATCCTAACATTTATATTCATAGACATTCGACGAGTTCGGGCATGAGGGTGGTTATGAAATTCGGCGGCGTAAGTGTGAAGGATGGGAAAAGCATTCTTCATTGCGCTAATCTGGTTAAGAAGTTCTCCAAGGATAATGAGATCGTTGTCGTAGTTTCCGCTATGTCCGGTGTTACCGATTCTCTGGCTAACGCGGCGTATAAATGCTGTTACGAACGCTCATTGGGTTTTATAAAATCGTTCATTGCTGATTTGGCTAAGAGGCATTACGAAGCTGTCGAGGTGGCTGTCAAAAACAAGAACATCAAGTCGAAGGTTTTATCGACGATAGACAATCTCGTTGACGAGCTTGAGAAGGTTTTGACCGGCATCAGCTACTTGGGCGAGCTCACCAAGAGGAGTGAGGATTACATACTTTCCTTTGGCGAAAGATTGCTCGCACCCATTTTTTCAGCTTCCCTGCTTTCAGTAGGCGTCGATTCAGTTGCCTTAACCGGAGGAGATGCTGGAATAATTACCGATAACAACTTCGGAAGAGCTAAGCCTTTGCCGGAATCTTATGAGATCATAAGGAACAGACTCGAACCGTTAATAGCGATAAAGAAGACCGTTCCCGTCGTTACGGGATTCATAGGAACAACCGAAGACGGTGTAATCACAACCCTCGGAAGGGGCGGTAGCGACCTTACGGCAACGCTAATAGCAGCGGCATTGGATGCCGATGAGGTCTGGCTTTGGAAGGAAGTTGACGGCATAATGACTACCGATCCAAAGATAGTGCCGGAAGCGAGGGTGATTCCGGAAATATCGTATCAGGAGGCTATGGAGCTATCGCATTTTGGTGCAAAGATCTTGCATCCTCGCGCCTTGGAACCGGTTATGGCGAAGAAGATTCCTGTAAGGATAAAGAACACGTTCAATCCAGATGCCGATGGAACCGTAATTAAGGAGGAAACCAAGTCAACTAAGGATATAGTGAAGGCGATAAGTCTGGTTGAAAAGGCTGGAATAATAAACATCAGCGGAGCGGGATTCGATTTTGCAGAAATAATGTCTGAGGTGTTCAGAAGGCTTGCGAAAGCCAAGGTTAACGTTATAATGGTTGCCCAAAGCTCTTCCGAGCTCAATCTGTCTATAGTCGTTGACAAGGCCGATATAAACAAGGCTATGAAGGCTCTTTCCGGCTTAAACAACGGAGTTGCCAAGGTTTCGAAGAAGGATGACGTTGCAATAGTCAGTGCCGTTGGTGCTGGAATGGCCGGAACGCCGGGAGTGGCGGGAAGGATCTTCTCCGCTCTGGGTAGAAACAAGATCAACGTGATCATGATCAGCCAGAGCTGCTCGGAATACAACGTCTCCTTTGCCGTAGCGAAGGAGAACGGGAGAAAGGCTGTGAAGGTCATTCACGACGAATTTAACTTGGGGAAAAAGAAATGAATTAGAAACCCGCAAAATATGCTTTTACGTGTTCGACATCTATCAATCTAGTATCGTAATTTTTCTCTACAAAGTAACAGAGCTCATCGACGTCGTCATCGTTAATTTCGCCGAAGTGCTCGATGAAGAGATCTATAAAAGCCTTCAGTCCTTCCGGAGTTATGCAAAAGCCGTTGAGTCTGAATCTTTCCATGAGCATCTCGGCAATTTTATCGATTCCCAAGGGAACCCTTAGATTGCACGAAGGACAGAAATCGTCCATAACGTCGATTATCAAGAATACATATTAAAACTTTGTTATTCCACAACCCTGAACATAGGAACGACCCTTCTCTGCTTATCCGGATAGAACTGCTCCGTCGGAAACTCCTTGCCGTAAACTTCGACTCTTTTGCCTATGAGATCTTCATTGTCGGCTTTCTCAGCATCGACGTCGAGTCTTCCAATTATCCAAGCTCCCTCATCAAGCTCGACGATCGCAACCACATACGGAACTTCCCTGTCGTATCCCAAAGGAGCCACGTATGTGACTGTGTAGCTCACGATTTTTCCCTTGCCAGATAGCTCAACAATTTCGAGATTTCTGCTCCCGCATCTGTTGCAAGTTGACTTCGGCGGGCACGTTATTTCCTCGCACTCCCTGCATTTGGCACCAATCAGCTTTCCCTCCATAAGCGCGGAAAAGAAATCCTTAAACATGGTATCACCTCCTGTGAACGCTCAGGATTATGTTCACAAGCGTCCCGAAATCTCCGCCCAAAGTATCTGTAATAGCCGTCTCTGCATCGATCTTTACGAAATCGAGTTCTCCTCTGAGCAGTTTAACTGCCGAATATATCTGAGCCGTTCCCGTTGCTCCAACAGGATGACCCTTGCCGATCAAACCGCCGTCAGGATTTATAGGAATCTCACCGTCAGCCCAAGTCAGTCCCTCCTCAACAGCGTCGGCACCCTTTCCGTATTCGAAGAAGCCCATAGCCTCGCTCGCTATAACTTCGGCAATCGTAAAGCAGTCGTGTATGAATGCGACGTCTATATCCTTCGGAGTCATTCCGGCCTCCTTATAAGCCATCTCGGCAGATTTCCTTCTCGGCAAGGCTTTCACTATATCCCATTTCTGCCTGAAAAGACTTCCAGCAGAAGCTTGTCCAGTTCCTCGCACGTATATCGGCTCATCTACTCTATCCTCAGCGAAATCTGCAGTTGCTATGATTACGGCCGAAGCTCCATCCGTCATAGGACAGCAGTCGAACAACGTTAGCGGGGAGCAGATCATCCTCGAATTTAGGACATCCTCAACCTTCAGATTACCAAACTTGTTATAGAACTGAGCCTTCGGGTTCATAGCTCCGTATTTATGGTTCTTAACCGAAACGTGGGCTATCTTCTCTCTTAGCTTATCCAAAGGTATATCGTAGGTTTTCGCGTATAACCTCGCTATTAAAGCGAAGACTCCGGGGAAAGTTAAGCCGGAATTTACTTCGTAAGCCGAATCCAAAGCTGTAGCTAATGCTCTCGTCCCGATTGGCGTTCCGGCTGAGTGTAGCTTCTCCGCCCCGCCGACGAGAACGCAATCGTAAATCCCGTGCTTAACTGCCAAATATGCCTCCCTGAAAGCTACTGAAGATGATGCACAGGCTCCCTCGAATCTATAAGCCGGAATACCGCTAAGTCCTATTTCATCCGCTATAAAACCGCCCAAATTTGCCGCTCCATCCGTTATTTCTCCTACGAAGTTCCCGAAGTATATCGCCTCTATATCCCTTAGCTCTATGTTCGATGAATCGAAAGCTTCGAAGAATGCTTCGGCGAAAAGTTCCGGAAGGGTTTTATCCGGATGAGAGCCGAATTTTGTTTGCCCAACGCCCAACACTGCAACATCCCTTTTCATTGTTCATCAAAGAAATTTCGAGGAAATAAAAATTTCCATTCGACTTTCGACGAATTACTTTCTGCGTTTGCCTCTAACCTCTATAGCCCTAACCCCAACTCCCATAAGCTTTCTTATCACGGCATCGACGAACCTGACGTGATTTCCCTTCTGCCCTACGAATGCTCCAAACGCGTTCTCGTTAACCTTAACGGCAAGCATTGGGCCGGCAAAGTCTATATCTTCGATATGCTTCCAGATCCAAGAAACGGGGTGAATAGCTCTTATAAGCTCTCTGAAATCCAAGGTTAGCTCAACTCCCCTAATTCTTTTTTCAGTCTCCTCCTCGATTGCGTTTATCCTTTCACCGCCTCTGCCCACTAACCTTCCGAAGTGACCCTGCTTGACTATGATCAGAGCATCCGGCGTGTGCTCTGAAGTTATCTCGAACTTCTCCTTCTCCTCGCCGAACTCCACAACCGTGATGACATCTGCATCAGGCGAATGAACCCTTGTAGCTTCAAGAATCTCTTCTTCTTCGTCGCTCAGCTCCCTCGTTCTCATCCTGTATTCTATAAGAAGTCTTAGACCCCTCTTCGCACCCTCTCTAACTATATCCTTTATTCCCAAGTCGACAACCTTTGCGTTTTCTTCACTCATAAGAACGTCTCTGATGAGGGTTGCAGGATCGTTCTCAACAGCTTTAAGCGATTGGAAAACTGGATCTCCGGCAACTATTAGCCTGCTGTTCCTTCCCACTCTGACTATAACTTCGATAAGACTTTCCGGCTTCAGAGCTTGAACCTCATCCAAAAATATGATCGCATCGTCGAAAGTCCTACCCTTAAGGTAATGAGAATCGACGAAAACCAATCTTCCGTTGTTTATCAGCTCCTCAAGCTTATTCCATTCAACGAACTCACCTATAACGTCTCTAACGTATTCCTTAGCGAGTTTGAGAAATTCTTCACCAGCTTTAGCCATCGTAAGCTCCTCTCCAGTTACGACATCCACCATCGGCTTGACGACGATGAACCTCCTGTGATTTCCCTCCAAAACATCATCTATGCCGTATGCCAAGCTGAAGAGCGATTTACCCGTTCCGGTTGGACCGAATATTCCGATTATATCGTAATCGTCATTTAAAGCGTCGAGTATCTCCTCCTGCCCCGGTGTTAGAGGTTCGATCTTTTCGAGAATCATAGGAGAAAGTTTAAATTTCTGCATAAATCAATTTCGTCAGCTTAAGATTCCGGCCAAACCTCTTAGCCTTCTTCTCATAGCCTTCGATTTATTAATAACTTCATCGACATCCGATTCGTCGATCCAGTAAAACTCCGTCCCCCTGAGCTTATCCGCTATATCACTACCGAACTCCCGCATTACGAATCTTCTGACTCCCTCCACGCCTCCGCTTAGATAAGCTTCAACGATATAAGCTTCGGCAAACGTCGTTTCGCTGATTATAGCCAAGTTCGAATTTTTGACCGCAAATTCGTTTCCGTTGAATGAAGCGGCCAATCCTTTTTCCTTAGCCCATGAAAGCATCGCGTGATCGGATATGCTATCTCCTATAACCACCGGATTCGGGACGCTATACATTCTAACGACGTCAAGCTTTCTTTTTCCTCCTACAGCCTTAACTTCATCCAAAATCCTTCCCGCCTCCATTTTCGCAAGCTTATTCCAGAAGAAGTCGTTTAGCCATTCAACCGAGCCTTTTGAGCGATCCCTAAGCGGAATTTCGATTTCCGGTAAGGAAGCGATGATCTCCACGGCCTGAAGTATAAACTCCTTTTCATCCTTGGGCAGACGATAATTTTCCGGCTTGAAGGCGGTTGCATGAATCCTTCGTATGCCCAAAGGCTTAGCTGAAACATCCAAAAACTGCTCGTAGGCCGTTGAAATTACAACCGGTTCTATTCCCTTCTTAAGCAGATATCCGATCGATTCTTCTGCATCGGGCGTATATACCAAAACCTTCTCAGCCAAATCTTTTAGCTCATCCGATGAAACACCCAAGGCTACTATGAACGGTGCGAGAAGTTTCAGCGTATCTCCTGCTTCGTATCCCTTCTTCTTTTCAATCAGAACGAGGTAATCGTCGTATTGGCTCAATCTTTCAAAGAATTCGTGGTTGTTGAGGAACGCTATTGCAATCTCATATGCAAAATCCGTTAGAACCCAAGGACCCTCCCAATCCGTGAAGAACAGCATAGCATCACCTGTTCCGCTCTATGAATTCCCTAAGCTCCTTTTCCGTTCTCGCACCTTTGATCCTATCTATCTCCACGCCATCCTTAATAAAAACTAAGACCGGCAGTGCGATCACTCCAAATTTCTTTGCCAGATCCCTGTTCTTTCGAACGTCGATCTTTAAGAGCTTAACATCGCCGTATTCCTTCATGAGCTTATTCATTATCGACTCTACAGCTCTGCAAGCTACACACCTTTCCGAATAAAACTCCAATATATATTTCCCTCTCGACAGATCCATCAGAGAAACAACCGAAATAGATATATTTACATTTTTGCTAAATTCTTTAAGCGGTCGTAGTCTAGCCTGGCAGGACGCGGGCCTCCCGAGCCCGTTGCCCGGGTTCAAATCCCGGCGGCCGCACTAGAATTTTTTAGACGTCAAAGGTCCCATACTTCTTAACGAACTCGACCAATCCTCCCTCTTGCAGTATCTTTATCATTATATCCGGCAGAGGTTTCGCCTTTAGCTCGATCCCTTTTGTAAGATCTCTAACGATTCCCTTAGCCAGATCTACTTCGAGTTCGTCTCCGGATTCAATTGGATCGGTATCAACTATCAGCACGGGTAAGCCGACGTTTATTGCGTTTCTGTAAAATATTCTGGCGAAGGATTTTGCAAGAACAGCAGAAACTCCAGCTACTTTTAAGGCAAGAGGAGCGTGCTCTCTGCTGCTACCCATTCCAAAGTTCCTGCCACCGACAACGAAATCCCCCGGCTTAAATTTTTTCATGAAATCTGGATCCGCATCTTCCATCACATGCTTTGCGAGTTCCTGAATGTTGCTTCTTAAATGGAAGTATCTGCCCGGAGTTATGTGATCAGTTGAGATGTTATCGCCAAACTTCCAAGCTCTTCCTTTCAGAATCATCCCTCGGCAATAGCTACAAAGATTTAAAAAGATTTCAATTGAGTGAGAGATCCCAACAACAATTTAGTTATGAATCAAAAATAATTAAAATAAAAATAAAGTTTATATCCAACCCTTCTGCTCTTTCTTAGGTTTTGTAGGTATTGGGAACTTTGGAGGGAATGGCTTCTTTTCAACATGAATTCTCATGAAGTCGTAACCGTGACACTCCTTACAACCGACGTTATACGGAGAGTGGATCGCTATGAGGTTTCCGTTGGCATGGCAAGTTCCACAGTTCTTAACACTCTTTTCACTCATGGCAGCCTTATGGCAATACTGGCAGTCTCCTTTCTGAGCGTATTCCGTCTTATGATGGAGCTCCGTAATGTATCTGTCTATCTGCTCCGGAGTCATCTTGGTAATATTCGGGACATGACAATACTTGCAGTAAGCGGATCCATTGACGTGTCCAGGTATGCTGAGCGCCTGAGGATAAGCCAACTTCTTGGATGGATTGTTGTGACACCTAAGGCACTCTCCATCTACGAGCCTGATTCCCTTAGCTGAAACTCCTACCGGCGTTGGTGTTGGTGTCGGCTTGGGCGTTGGAGTTGGCGTCAATTTGGGTGTCGGAGTTACCGCTGGAGCTTTTTTAATCGGCGTTGGCGTCGGAGCTGTAACTGTCTTATGCCCAGCGCAGAGGCATAGAGTCGTTGCTATAAAAATTAAAAAAATAACCTTAAGAGCCTTCATAGCCGTTAGCTCTTAGCATATTGATCTGCAGCCTTATGGATAACATTCAATGGCTGAGTGTGACAGACGGTGCAATACTTACCTCTCTCGAGGTGGACAGTAACGAGGTTCGTGCAAGGCTTCGTTGGATCCTTCGGGTTGTGGCAGTTAACACAGACCGACTGGTTCGGATACTTCGGTTTTGGAATCGTCAGATTGGGTGCCTTTCCGTGACAAACGTCACATCCGATCACACCCTTGTGAACGGTGTGCGCGACTTCGGCAACGGTCATACCCGGCTTTCCGTGGCACTTGAGACAGTATTTTCCTCCTTCCTTGTGCGGTGGATAGTCTATAGCCTTGGTGTGGCACGACTCACACTTTATAGTAGTCGGCTGGGCGGTCTTAACCTCCTTCTTTGGCGTTGGCGTCGGGGTTACGGCAGGCTTCGGGGTTTGAACTGGCTTCGATATTGCAGGTGTCGTCGGAACGGGTGTTGCCTTAGGCACTTCGGTCGGTTTTTTAGCACAACCAGCCAGCACGAGTCCAACACATACTAACAACAGCAGTATAATCCTCTTCATTATTATCCCTCCAAATTACGGTGGAGTAATTATATATATTAGCCTTTTGGTTTTGGTAGAGTAGCGATTCGTAGTAAATTTCAAATATTATTAAAATTTATCTTTTCCCAAATGCTGGAAGGGATGTTCAATCCAAAAGTCGTTGCAATTATTGGCGCTACTCCGAAAGAAGGAAAGGTCGGAAATATCTTACTTAAAAATCTTAAAAATTTTAAAGGAAAGGTTTATGCCGTAAATCCGAAGTATGAAGAGATTTTAGGTTTCAAATGCTATCCGAACATCGAAAGTATACCGGATGATGTCGACTTAGCAGTTATAGCGGTTCCAGCAAAAGCTGTTCCAGAAGTTCTCGAATCTTGTGGCAGGAAGGGCGTAAAAAATGTGGTCGTTATAACTGCTGGTTTTAAAGAAGCCGGAAACTACGCATTGGAAAGGCGAATCACCGAGATATGCAGAAGATACGGAATAAACATGGTTGGTCCGAACTGCTTGGGAATAATCAATACGCATAACAACTTGAATGCAACGTTCAGCAAGGTTATGCCTCCGAAAGGAAACATAGCATTCCTAAGTCAATCCGGAGCCTTCATCTTAGCCGTTCTGGACTGGGCTAAATCGAACAACGTTGGATTCAGCAAGATAGTTTCCTTGGGAAACAAAGCCGTTCTTGATGAATCCGATTTTATGAGGTTCCTTGCAGAGGATGACAAAACAGACGTAATCATGCTATACTTGGAGGGTGTCAGCGATGGGAAGAAGTTCATGGACGTAGCCAAGGAGGTTTCAAAGGTAAAGCCGATAGTTGCCGTAAAGAGCGGAAGAACTGAAGCCGGTGCAAAGGCTGCATCGAGTCATACCGGTAGCTTAGCCGGGAGCTTCGTTGCTTATAGAACAGCATTCAGGCAATCCGGCGTCGTTGAGGCTGAATCCATAGAGGATCTATTCGACTACACTCTTATACTGAGAAGGATTCGTTCGATCAGTGGTGGCATCGCGATAGTAACGAATTCCGGCGGGCCGGGAGTAATCGCAGCGGATGCAGTTGAAGAATTCGGCTTAAATCTTGCAAAATTTGATAAGAAAACGATCGATAGACTTAAATCAATTCTGCCACCAATCGCAAACGTTTACAATCCCGTGGATGTTCTCGGAGATGCAGATGCCGAGAGATTCGGAAAAGCATTGAAGATAGTGGAAGAAGACCCGAACGTCGGAGCTATAATCGCTATTTTAACTCCTACAGCACAAATAGATTTCGTTAAAGCTTCAGAGTTCGTTGCGAGTGTCGATAAGCCGATCGTAACCTGTTTCATGGGCGGGGAAACGGTAGCCGATGCTATAAATCTGCTGAAAAAACACGGAATAGTAAACTTTTTGGATCCGGTTAAAGCTGTTAAATCCCTAAATTCGGTCAAAAAATACGAGCTAATGAAGATCAAGCTTGAAAGGGAGGTGGAATCGATCGAAATAGATGTCGATACCGACAATGCGAGAAAGATCGTTGAGAAATACAGAGATAGGAGGGTTCTAACAGATAAGAGCTTCGATATTCTCAAGAGCTACGGAATTCCCGTTCCTCCTTACGGGGTCGCAAGGACGGCTGAAGAAGCTTTGGAAATAGCGGATGAAATAGGTTATCCCGTCGCAATGAAGATAGTTTCTCCGGACATTCTGCATAAGACCGATGTAGGCTGCGTAAAGCTGAACGTTGATAGGGAAAAAGTTATACCGACGTTCTACGAGCTCGTAAAGAGAGCTGAGGATTACCTGAAAGCGGATGTTGAGGGAGTAATGGTTCAGAAGATGATGCCAGCCGGAAGGGAAGTCATAGTCGGAATGAAGAGGGATCCACAGTTCGGAGCGCTTATAATGTTCGGAATGGGCGGAATTTACGTGGAAGTTTTTAAGGATGTCTCCTTCAGAATAGCTCCGATATCGAAGAGCGACGCTTATGAGATGATAAAGGAGGTAAAATCATACAAAATTCTTAAGGGGGTTAGGGGGGAAAAGCCTTCCGATATAGATTCGCTTGTGGATGTCCTTCTTAGGATATCCAAGCTCAGCTTGGATTTTGAGGAGATAGTTGAAATGGATTTGAATCCGATCTTCGTTTACGAGAAGGGTTGCTGTGTCGTCGATGCAAAAATCGTTTTGAGGTGATAGAATGCTGATATCGTCTATAGATGAGTATTCGGGAAAGAGCGGATTCATAACGGCTCTTGGATTGATTCTGAAGGATAGAGGCTATAAGGTCGGTTACTTCAAGCCTCTGGGAATAGGAAGATACATCGGCGATGAGCTTATAGATGAGGATGTTACGTTCGTAGCGAAGACACTTAAACTTGAGGATTCCATCAAAGACATCTGCCCGGTTATAATAGATAAACCATACATAGAATTCATAATTTCAGCGGATCCGGTAAAGATAAAAAGGGATATTCTGAGGGCTTACGAAACTATCAAGCGGGATAAGGATGTCGTTCTAATTGAAGGGGCTTTACATTACGAATTGGGAAGAACCTTGGGTCTTTGCGATATAAGCGTAGCATCGATGCTTGATGCAAATGACCTTATGATCGTGAAGTTCACGGACGACTCGGTCATCGATAGGCTGATATCGGCGAAATCCCAATTCGGTGAAAAGCTGAAGCCGGTAATATTCAATCAGGTATCCGGCTACAAGAGATCGTATTTGGAGAGCATAACCGGTTCTCTACTAGCGAAGTATGGAATAGATGTAATAGGAATGATTCCAAAGGATTCCTTGCTTGCGGGAGTCTTCGTAAGCGAAATAGCCTCAGCTTTGGGCGGAAGATTCTTGGTCGAGCCCGAGCAAGATTATATAATCGAACAGCTTTTGGTCGGAGCAATGTCCCCGCAATCCGCTTTGGGATACTTCAGGAAGGCTAAAAACTGTGCGGTAATCACCGGCGGGGACAGATCGGACTTAATAATGCTTGCATTGGAGATTCCGAACGTAAGATGTCTTATTTTAACCGGAAATCTGGAGCCACCAAGCATAGTCGTTGGAAAAGCTGAGGAAAAGGGAATCCCGATGATTCTCGTTCAAGACGATACGCTTACGACCGTAGAAAAGACCCAATCGATATTTGGAAAAGCAAGGATAAGGGGTGAGGAGAAAATTAAAAGAATGAGAGAGCTTATTGAGACATTCGTCAACTTGGATAAGCTCTTGGAGTATATGGGACTCTAAATTATTTTTAATGATCTTTTAAGTATATATCTTAAAAATAATTGGTTTTGTTAGGTTATACCAAAAACGGTCTATTTTTTCGCGAATTAACGAAAAAAGTTCAAAAATTTGCGATTTTGGAAAGATTTGGTCGATGATCTACCGAACATTTCGATTTTAAACGCTAAATTCTTGTCTAAGTTTTGCGAAAACTTTAAAAGTCAATAGTTAATAGCTTCTACTTAGCCTGATCAAAGTAAATTTGATATGGGCTGTCAAGTCCGAAAAAAATCGGATATCTTTCGCTTAAATCCAATTAAATTTGAAAATATGCCCAAAATGGGGTGAAAAAATATGGAAAATAGGGGGGAGGATTATGATCGTAGGAAGGCATATAATTGCGGAGTTGTATGGAGTTCCAAAGGAGCTAATTTCAAATGAGAACACGGTAAGGCAGATCGTAGAGGAGGTGGTTAAGGAAGCGGAGTTGAACAAAGTGGGCAGTGTCTACAAGCAGTTCAATCCGCACGGCGTGACGGGAATAGTGTTGATAGCGGAGAGCCACATATCGATACACACATGGCCGGAATACGAGCTCGTGAACTTGGATGTATTTACATGCGGTGATGCAAAAAAAGCCGAGAAGGCCTTCCAGCTGTTCTTAGAAAAGTTTAAACCGAAATCATACAGACATTACATGCTCGACAGGGGTTAGGGAAATGATGGAAAGAATCAGAAGGCAAATACTGCAGGCTCTGTTCAGGGAATCGATGAGCGTATATAGGCTTATCGACGAGCAGGATGCGAGCCTGCCGGAGTTTTTCGAACTGCTACAGCAGATGGAAAGTGAAGGATTAATTGCCGTAGAAGACGGAAAGGTCAGGCTTACGGAAAAGGGCATCGAGGTCTGTGAGTCCTTAGGCTTGAAGAAGATCGGCAGATTCGAGTGCAAGTGTTGCGGAGGAACGGGATACGAAATAAACGAGTTCTTTCAGGAAGTTATGAAGGAATACGCGAAGATTGCAGAGGAGAGACCTGAAGCAATAGAAAAATACGATCAGGGATTCATAAGCTTGGACGGCGTAATCAGAAGAGTTGAGTTCGTATATGAAAGGGGAGATCTGCTTAAGACTAAGATCTTCGTCGTCGGAGATGACGATCTCTTCAGCTTGGCTTCAGCTCTAACCGGTATGCCGGAGAAGGTATTCGTGATAGACATCGACGAAAGGCTTATAGATTTCATAAATAAGAAGGCTGACGAATACGGATTGCCAGTAGAAGCTGAAGTCTACGACGTTCAGCAGGCTTTTCCGGATGAGCTTAAGAAGAAATTCGACGTCTTCGTAACGGATCCAGTTGAAACGATCCCCGGGATAAAGCTTTTCCTTTCGAGGGGCGTTTCAACGCTCAAGGGTGTGGGATGCTCAGGCTACTTCGGCCTAACGACGCTTGAGGCTTCGAGGAAAAAGTGGTTCGAGATTCAGATGATGATACACGAAATGGGATTCGTAATTACCGACATGAGAAGGAAGTTCAACGTATATCCGCAGGAGGAGAAGAACTTCTTCAGATTTCAGGAGAAGCTGCCGATAGTGAAGAAGCTGGGAGTCGGGATAGACTACAACTGGTATAAGTCCACGCTGTATAGAATTGAAGCAGTTAAGGAACCTAAGCCTTTGGTTGAAGGTGAGATGATCATAGACGAGAAGGTTTATAAGGACGAAGAGAGCTGGGCAACTCCCTACTGATCTTTTATTTTTTGCTTTTTCGTTTGCCGAGATATTTTATAAGCTGTTCTTGAGATAAACTTTGAGGGATGAAGACACTTACGGGGTCTGAACAGTGATGACACTGGGCAGGACTGACCTCATTTCAATAGACGCAACAGTTCATTGTCAGCAATTCTTTCTAAGATTTCAACATTTTTCTTCAAGAAACGAAGAAATTGACCGAATTTTTCCTCATTCTCGGTTAGGATTTCGATGATATACTTATTTTTTAGAAATCCACTGTAGTTATGTCCGTATTCGCTGAGAAATTCACCAGCAGTCATCAATAGCAATCTGGATATATTGTCAAGAAACGTTCTATAGTTCGCTCTATCCATTTTTCTAACTAAATAGAACGGATCTCTGTATATATACTTTCTAATGAAGTTTACGAGAGTGTATTCCTTAAGGTTATCAACAACCTTTCCCTTAATACCTCTTGCCAGATAGGAGGGAATTCTCGACTTGATAACGTTCAAAACGTGGCTGATTTCGTCAAGTTCCAAGTGGAGCTCCACCGCTTTAACCCCTTCTTCTCCGTAAAAATATCGGGCTAACTCCTTTATTATTTTGCGAGTCAAGTTATCATCTGAATACGTATGCACCTTTGAATGCTCAATCGCATTTGAATATTCATTTCGTCTCTTTTTACGCATTATCGGACAGTTTTTCCAGTAGGCAACATAATCTTCAAATTTAATTTTATTAGAAGAGCAAAGATTCATCAAAAACATCTTAGCCTCCAAGTTCTTCGCACATATCATATACCTCCACGTTTGTCTTACAATTACAATCTGTAAACCGTATTCTGGATCCTCCCTAAGGTAAAACCTAAATCCGTTAAATACGAACGGTGGTTCCGGCTTTTTGTCCAAATCCTTAAACTTGCATTCGTTCCTGAAGTTACAATCCTCGCAAATCTTACCGTTTTTGATTTTGTAGGCTATTTCCGTA
>JALWBF010000010.1 GCA_027016055.1 Archaeoglobaceae archaeon
ATACCTATCGGGCTGATAGACTTCGTTAAAGATAACGTTGCCTTAATAGGAGATTCGGCTGGGATGGTTAAACCTTATACCGGCGGGGGATTGTTTTATCTGCTGAGAGCTACCGAAATCCTTAAGGAAACGTTCCCGAATTTGAGGAGATTCAGGGAGGAATACATTAAAACAATCGGAAGGGAGATAAGCTTCGGAATGAAGATATATAGACTGTATTCTATGCTGAACGACGAAGAATACAATTATCTTATAAAAATAGCCAAGGATTACGCACACTTGGCTAAGGAACTGCACATGGATAATCCATCTACATTGTTGAAGGTTCTTCCGGCTATAATAAAAATTGTTAGGAAGCCTAGGCTCCTGAAGAAGCTTCTGAGCGTTCTTGCAGCTTAGCAAGGAGCTCGTTGTAAACTTCATTTGCCTTCTTCATGTATTCCTCAGCCTTGTCGAACTCGCCCTTGTCTCTGTAAAGCCCGCTCAGATACATGAGAACGTCCGCAACTCCGGAATTGTAGAAGACATCCTTTTCGGTTAGCTTTTTGAATATCTCAAGAGCTTCCTTGTAAAGGGCTTCGGCTTTATCGAACTCCCTTATTACTCTGCACAAAGCTCCGTAGTTGCACAAAACGACGGCTAAATCGATTATGTAGTTCTCATCCTTCTCAACGAGCTTTCTGTATATCTTTTCAGCCTCATCGAAGAACTCGTCCGCTTCACCGTATCTCCTTATATCCTTGTAGAGCGAAGCCAAATTGTTCAGAGTCTGAGCTAAAACGGGCAGATAGGATTCATCCTTCTCCGCGAGCTTCCTTCTGATCTTCAGGGCTTCCTCCAAATATTTTTCTCCCTTCTCCTTTTCGTTCATCTCAACGTAAATTATCCCCAAGTCGTTCAAAACGTCAGCAAGTTCCCTCAGGAACGATTCGTCCTTCTTGACCAAATCTCTAAGAATCTCCTCGGCTTTCAAATAGCAAACTTCCGCCCTATCTTTCATTCCCATCAAGGTAAGAGCTTTGGCACCGCTCAGCAGGAATATCGCTTCAAGCTCGGGAATCCCAAGCTTTTTGGAGAGCTTAGCGGCGATCAATGAGGAAGCAACTTGCCCGGCGATACCCTGTCTCGTCATCACTTGAGCTGAGTAGCGTGAGAGGTGAGCGTAATAGATTAGGGAAAGCAAATCGGCCCACTTTTCATCTAGAGATTGAATGACGTTTGGGTCATCGAACAGTTTCTTGGCCTTCTCCTTCACATCGTCCGGAGCCTTCTTAACTACTAAGTTTAAAGCATCTACAGCCGTTCTGTTTCTGATCAAAAACGCCACTTCTTTAAGCAGTTCGTCCATACTAGACATAGTTTTGGTGGTATTTATAAGTTTTTTTAGGGGATTATTTCGGTGGTGTTGTTGAACTTCGGATATATAAGATCATCAAATTCGATGTCTCCCCTTTCGACCATCTCCAATATTTCGGGCTTAACCCTCTCGATCTCTAGAATCAGATGTTTTGCCGTGGAGCAAACCAGCCTGAATCCCTCATCGCCCCAAAGCCTCTCCCTGTTGAAAAAGAGGCATCTTCCGCCGCACACGCTTAGGTATTCGCAACTCTTACACGGTTCGAGCATCTCAAATTTCGGAAGCTTATTCGGATCCGATCTCAAATCGCCCAAAACGTTCCACTCCAAATCCGGACATATGGGACAAGCCAAAATCTTTCCGTCTGTTGTTATTGCAAATGAATCAACTCCGGAACCGCAAGGGGGAGATTTATTCGGATATCCCAACAAAGCCTTCAGAACTCCGAGAAACGGAACTATTCCCAAAACCCTTCCCCTTCTCATTTCTTCTACCCAGTAATCTACCAACTTCGAAATTCCCTCGTTGTATCTCCTCACCCAGCCCGCAAAGTCCTTCCAAATTCCTTCCGAACTCCAAACTGCATCGATCTGCCAGTGGATGTGGGTAAACAGATTTAAGGATAGCAGATGTAGAACGTCTTCGTATATTTCCGTTTTTTGGGTAGCCACCATCCTCGCTATTAATTCGTTATCGTAAATGCCCCTTATCCTCCGAACGTTTTCGATAACACGCTCGTAAACCCCTTCACCTTTGTAAAAGTTCGTAACTTCTTTCCTTCCGTCGATAGAAACCAGTATCGTGGAGAATCTGGAGATGTAATCTTCATCGAGCTTGTGAAGAAGCAAGCCGTTAGTTTGAAGTATGTAATGCTCAGCATCGATTTCATCCATGATCTTCTTCATAAGGTCTATTCTTAGAAGAGGTTCGCCGCCGTAGAAAGCTATTGAAGGATTTTCGTCTTGAGAAATGAAATCCTTAAGCTCTTCGATCTTATACTGAACATCATTAGGCATTACGTAATCCGGAATTGTTCCGCCGCAATACTTGCATCTCAAATTGCAGACGCCGGTTAGGAAGATTATGTAGAGCATCGTCTATCTGTCGCTCAGCCTTTTAAAATCCTTACCTCAATAAGGCTCCTCCTAATTATATCTTCCTCCTCGCTTCTGTAGATCTCGTCCATACTTCCCTCTCCGATCAAATTTAAGCCTCTGAAAACGACGACCGGAATCCCCCAATCTCCTTCACCCATTATCAAGTTAGCAAACGCTGCGATCTCATCCGCTACGCATTCAACCGTTTTCTCAAGCTTATTACCGAATAGATCTCGCTCGCCGATCCAATTTCTCATAGCTTTAACTCCGGAAATTCCTATAGCGAAGCCCACAACACCCCTTCTAAAGCATCTGCCGTTTGTATCGGTAATTATTACTCCGACCTTACTGCCGGTAATTCGCTCGATATCCCTTCTTATCTTCTCAGCACTTTCGTCGGGATTTTTCGGCGGAAGGATGATCTTGCCGGATTCTATGTTCGATCTGTCTATTCCGGCATTCACGCACACGTTTCCGAACTTCGCTTTGACCAATAAAAACGGATAATCGAGCAGGATCTCCTCGCTCTCATCCAAAACCGCCTGAACGAATTCGGGCTCAAGATTAAGCTTTTCCGCAATTTTTATAGCCTCATCGGAAGGATTGTAATCTTTTAATTCCGCAATCCTTCCCTCAGCCTTGGAAACTATCGTTGAGCATATTGCAATTATATCTCCATCCTTAAGCTCGAAAGATTCGGCTATGAGCTTAGCCAAGTCGTCTCCTGGCTTAATCAACGGAAGCTTTACCGGATACACCTCCACTTGCACGATTGCCATTATGGAGGGAATGTATTAATAGGTTTTAGATCAACTGTAAATTAATGAGAGAATCCGAACTTAGGCAAATCGATGCTTATCTGGATAAACTAAGGATGAAGGAAAAGGGGATGGAAGATAGAAAGATATACGCCGAAGTCCTCGACCTAAGAACTCTTAAAGCCCTTTATAAGCTTTCGGCGAAGGGTTACATCAAAGCGCTCGGAGGCGTAATTTCAACGGGTAAGGAAGCAAACGTGTTCTATGCGGATGGGAGAGATGATGAGGGAAACGAGATTCCCATAGCGGTGAAGATATACAGAATAGAGACGAGCGAGTTCTACAAGATGGATGAGTATCTGTTTGGGGATAAGAGGTTCGATTTAAGGAGGATTTCCAAGAAGGATCTGATATTTATTTGGACCGAGAAAGAATTTAGAAATCTTGCCAGAGCCTACGAAGCCGGTGTTAAGGTTCCGAAGCCGATAAAGCATTTTAAGAACATCATTTTAATGGAATTCATAGGTGAAGATGAGAAGCCCGCTCCGACCCTTGTGGATTTGGGTTTAGAGCTGAAAGATGTTGTGGATGTTGAGAGATTGTTTGACGAGATCGTTGAAAACATGAGAAAGTTGTATCGTAAGGCCGAGCTCGTTCATGCCGATCTGAGCGAATACAACATAATGCTGTTTAAGGATAAGCCATACTTCATAGACATGGGGCAGAGCGTTCTCATAGATCATCCGATGGCGATCAGCTATCTTGAGAGGGATATAAAGAACGTTTTAAGGTTTTTCAGGAAGTTCGGAATTAAGAGGGAGTTTGAGGAAATTAAGGCTGAGATAATGGGAGCCTAATCCCTGCGAAGTCGATCGATTAAAGACATTATACCCCAGATTATCAGAACGTATGATACTACATCCACAACGAACGCCAACTTCTGGAAAGTGTAGAATATATCCCGAATACTTAGCGAAGTAAAAGTGACCAAAAACCACAACAAAAGAGAGCATAGGAACCTAAGAACACCGGCTAAACCTATGAGAGCGAATCCCTTCACCTTCGTCCTAACGTAACCGTAAAACCAAACCAATATGATGGCTATTGCCAGAGTTGCTTCTACGAAACCTATGAGGTTCTCAATGAGATGCATAAAACACCTTATATTAACGTTATTTTAAATATTATCCAACTTTCGATACCGTTAAAACGGGCATCCATCAATATGTTCCGAGGTGAAAAAATGGAAATCGAAATTGTAGTTCCAGAAGACAGAATAGGTGTTCTGATCGGTAAGGAAGGCGAGGTTAAGGAGAGAATAGAGAAGGAAACCGGCTGTAAGATCAACGTAAGCAGTAAAACCGGTGTAGTTAAGATTCAATGCGAAGATCCGATAAACTTTCTCAGAGTTCAGGATGTAATAAAGGCGATAGCTCACGGGTTCAATCCAGATACTGCTATGAAACTACTTCAAGATGAAATGACCGTTTTGGAGATAATAGATCTCACATCCTACGTTTCGCCGAAACACTTGGAAAGGATAAAGGGAAGAATAATAGGGAAGGAGGGAAAGATGAGGAGGCTCATCGAAGACATACTCAACGTGAACATCTCCGTTTACGGTAAAACCGTCGCGATAATAGGAGATGCTGAAAGCGTTGCAGTTGCAAGGGAGGCTATAATGATGTTGATTGAGGGTGCCCAGCACTCGACTGTTCAGAGATTCTTGGAGAGGAAGAGGAGGGAGATAAAGATGAGAAGCTTAGACTGGTTCTAATTTTTCCTCGATCTCAAGAACCTTCTCAAGCTTAGCCCTCGTAGCGGGTTTCTTCGGAGCCGCTTCGCATTCCTTTGCTTGCATTATCGAAGCTTCGAAAGTTCCTATCTTCCTTGCAAGCTCTTCCACTTCAAGCTTGTCGAGTCCTATCAGGGGACGATATACCGGCAATCTGCAGGCTTCATCGAGCACCATGAGGTTGTCCAGAGTCTGCGACGCTACCTGTCCCAACGATTCGCCCGTAACCAATCCCTTCGCCCCTTCCTCCCTTGCAATCTGTTCGGCAACCCTATACATCCTCCTCTTGCAAAGAACGCACGTGTAG
>JALWBF010000011.1 GCA_027016055.1 Archaeoglobaceae archaeon
GACGGATATCCATCGAGACTTCTCAGAAAAACAACGATATCGTAGTCGTCCATTCTGAGCAGATCCTCGGGTTTTAGGTATCCGTCCTCTATGCAGAACTCAACAGCCCTTTCAAACATCTTTCTGGCAATTCTGCAGACGTGGTGGAAGTAAACGGTGGGATACATCATATACCTCGATATCAGAAGGGATTCCGCCGCCTTAAGTCCGCCGGCTTCGATAACCATCTTCTTCCCTTCGAACGTAATCTTATTCAGAAGTCTCGAGATATCGAAGACTCCGTAGGCAACTCCGGTGTAGTATGAATCCCTAACCAAGTAGTCCATCCTATCCACATCGATATCCCCGCTGACTATGTTGCATTCCGACTGTCCCTTAATGTGTTTAACTATTCTGCCAATTCTGAATCCAAATTCGTTCAGAACATCCCTGATTTCGCCCCTCTTCAGAATCCTTTCGACATCCTCATGGGCTATTTTAAGATACTTGCTTAAGATCGCTTCGCTACAGTGGGAAAATGGTGCGTGTCCGATGTCATGCAAAAGGGCTGATGCTACGATCTCCCTCTTCTCATCCTCATCGGCATCCATCTTTTCGACCAATTGCCTCGCTATGTGCATCGTTCCCAATGAGTGCTCAAATCTGGTATGATTTGCTCCGGGGTAAACGAGATTAGCGAATCCGATCTGGCTTATCCTTCTAAGCCTCTGAAATTCAGGCGTATCTATTATTGCGACCTGCCAATCCTCAAGCCTCAGTTGCCCATGGATAGGATCCTGAATGAACTTCATTGAAAATAATTTGCTTAATTAAGTATATATTTGTTGGGATTTTATTAAAATGCTCATGCGATAGATTTTTTAAGCAATCTTCCCAAAATCGAACGAGGGGCCGTAGGGTAGCCTGGTTATCCTCCCGGCTTTGGGAGCCGGTGACCCGAGTTCAAATCTCGGCGGCCCCATCTAAATCACATCGTCTATCCGTTTTAATTCAATGGGATACAGCGAGCCTTTAATGGAATACAAAAGGCTTCTGTCGAATTCTTTGGCAATGATTATCCCTCTAACGCCCTTATCCTTCGCTAGATTCTCTTTAACCCAGACCATATATTTCTGTATTTGACCAACAGCATCATGCTCAGCTTTTCCTGCTTTTACTTCGATAACAACATAGTTTCCTTTTGAGTCCATAGCAAGGATGTCCATTATTCCTGCATCCGTCGGGTATTCGTATTTCAGAACTGTTAGACCTTCTTCGACCTTTTCAGGTTCTAAGCAGATTTTTCTTACTATTTCATCATGTGTATACTCCTCGACATCTTCGACTTCCATGTCTGATAGCAATGCCTCAATCTCCTTTTGTCTTTCAAACTTCTGTAGTGTTTGTTCATCAATTTTAATTGGAGATACGCCCAATTTTTTAATAATTTCAAATGCGAATTTTGGAATAAAGACATGAATCCGCGGATTAGCACTTGAGCTCAAACTAAAACACCAGTAACC
>JALWBF010000012.1 GCA_027016055.1 Archaeoglobaceae archaeon
CCTTCTTTCGTTTTCCCTACTTTACCTATTCCCCGGAGATCCGGCGGAGTTTTTGGCTGAGGTAAGATACAAGATAGAACCAACTCCAGAAATCGTTGAAAGAATAAGGAAGCAGATGGGATTCGATAAACCGTTTCTCGTCCAATATCTCCACTGGCTTTCGAACGTTTTAAGGGGTAACTTCGGAACATCTTGGACGGAAGGAAAGCCCGTTATGGACTTGATAATGCAGAGATTTCCGGCTTCAGCCGAACTCTTCTTCGCAACGTTTGCGGTATCGATATCTTTCGCCTTATTTCTCGGAATAATTTCGGCCATATACAAAGATAGGGCTGTGGATCACATCTGCAGAATATTTTCCCTCTTGGGCATAAGCATTCCGAGCTTCTGGCTCGGCTTAATTCTAATCTGGATATTTTCGGTAAAACTTCATCTTCTACCAGCTTTCGGTTACGGCGGAATTAGGCATATTATTCTGCCCGTTTTAACTTGGAGCTTTTCATTCATGGCTATAAAGACGAGGTTCGTTAGAAGCTGTCTGCTCGAAGTTCTATCTCAGGATTACATAGTTACGGCAAGGGCTAAGGGGTTATCGGAAAGGCTCGTTGTTCTGAGACATGCACTTAGAAACGCTCTGATTCCGATAATAACATACTTCTCCCTTTCGATTCACCATCTGATCATAGGCTCGATCATGGTTGAAGTTGTTTTCTCATGGCCCGGTTTGGGATCTCTGCTCGTAGAATCCGTTTTTGAAAGGGATTTTCCCGTCGTTCAGGCGTTGGTTTTCATATCCGGAGTTCTCTTCGTATTCGTCAATTTGGTCGTCGACATACTCTACGCCTTTATAGATCCGAGGATTAGATACGGTGACTGAGATGAACAGGCTTTGCGTTACGGGATTGGGAATAATACTGCTGATGGTCATCCTGGGATTGCTGGCACCTTTGATAGCTAAGAATCCATACAAAACGGATTTAAAGGATAGACTCGAGCCTCCGAGCCTTAAGCATCCGTTCGGAACGGATCAGCTTGGAAGGGATCTGTTTTCGAGAGTTTTATGGGGCGCGAGGACTTCGTTGTTCGTAGCCCTCACGATATCTCTTATCTCCATGTCTCTGGGATGCATCATCGGAGCTGTAAGCGGATATTTCGGAGGAATAATCGATGATATAATTGGAAGAATTATCGACGTGTTTTTAGCCATTCCTGAGCTCGTATTCAACATAGCCCTGGTCGGGATATTCTGCGCAGCTTACGGCGTTTCAACTTGGAACGTAATTTTGGCTGTGGTTATAACGAACTGGGTTAGCTATGCAAGAATTACGAGGGGGATCGTGCTATCTCTGAAGGAAAGGGAATTCGTTCTCTGTGCCAAAGCTATCGGAGCTGGCGAATGGTATATACTACTTAGGCACGTAATTCCCAATTCGATAGGGCCCATAGTCGTTTTGGCAACCCTGAACATGGGTAACGTCATCATGACAATCGCAAGCTTGGGATTCTTGGGATTGGGAATTCAGCCTCCGACGCCGGAATGGGGACAGATGATAAACGCCGGCAAGGATTACATAACCACGGCACCCTGGCTAACCTTTTTTCCGGGTTTGTTCATAGCCCTATCCGTTCTCGGCTTCAACCTGCTTGGAGAAGGCTTGAGGGATGTTTTGGAAAGGAGGAGCTTCATCGAATGAATTCAGGCGCGGGCTACTTCATCATCGCATGCGCTCAGAATTGGATTCAATCATCATCCACGAAAATACGTTCCCGTTGATCTTAAAACTTAAGTCCTTCCTCGACAATCGCACGATAAATCGTTATAAATCGTGTTACCGATCAATCTTCGGGTAATAACATGCTCGAGATTGAAGATCTTAAAGTATACTTCAGAACGAATGCTGGTATAGTCAAGGCAGTGGATGACGTAAGCTTCGAAGTTCGGAAGGGCGAAAATTTCACGATAATCGGGGAAAGCGGTAGCGGGAAATCGGTTTTGGCTCAGGCGATACTGAGATTGTTGCCGAAGAATGCAGAAATTTGCGGAAGGATAATCTTCAATGGCAAGGATTTGCTTAAGCTGAGCGAGAAAGAAATGAGGAGGATCAGGGGAAAGGAGATCGCTTGGATTCCTCAAAGCCAGACCTCCCTCAATCCCGTGCTTAACGTAGGATTTCAGTGTGCCGAGCCGTTGATGGAGCATTTCCGGATGGATAAAAAGTCCGCATTTGCAAGAATCATCAGAATATTCGAGTTCTTGGGAATAGGCGGAAACAGAATTCGGGAATATCCTCACCAGTTCAGCGGCGGGATGAGGCAGAGGGTTCTCGTTGCCATGGGCATATCCGCGGATCCTAAGCTTATAATAGCTGACGAACCCACGAAGGGATTGGATGCATCAAAGAGATCTCAGATCGTCGAACTCTTCAGAAAGATCGGGGATAAGACGATGCTAATAATAACCCACGACATTAACTTTGCGGAAAATTTAGCAGACAGGATAGCTGTGATGTATTGCGGTAAAATAGTCGAAGTTTCTCCGGCTAAAGAGTTTTTCAGAGAGCCTCTTCATCCCTACTCAAGGGGTTTGCTCGATTCTCTGCCTTCAAGGGGTTTGAAGCCCATTAAAGGATTCCAGCCGAGCATGATAAACCCGCCGAAGGGTTGCAGATTCAGAGAGAGATGCGAATTCGCGAGAGAGATATGTAAGGATGAACCGCCGCTTATAAGCTTGAACGGTCGATTTGTAAGGTGTTGGCTGTATGATCGAGGGAATTGGGATTAGAAAGGTCTATAAATCCGGAATATTCGGCGGCAAAGCCGTTGTAGCCGTTGACAGGGTGGATATAAGGATAGGAGAGTGCGAAACCGTAGCTTTGGTTGGGGAGAGCGGTAGCGGGAAATCGACCTTGGGCAGAATTCTATTGATGCTGATCAAGCCTGACGAAGGTAGGGTCGTCTTCGACGGTATCGATCTTACCAAGCTGAAGGGAAAGGAACTAAGAAGGATCAGAACGAAGATGCAGCTTATACCGCAGAATCCGGAGGAAGCATTTGATCCGAGGTGGAAAATATACGACAGCATAGCGGAACCCCTGAGAATACACAAACTTGCCGACAGCAGAAAGGAGGAAGAGGGAGTTATCCTTGAACTTATCAAAGCTGTAGGTCTTAAAGAGGAGCATTTGGATAGATATCCTCATGAATTGAGCGGTGGAGAATTGCAGAGGGCTGTTATCGCGAGGGCGTTGACTCTGAATCCGAAGTTCATGGTTTGCGACGAACCTACTTCAATGCTCGACATCTCAACTCAAGCCTCTATCGTCAGATTGCTCATGGAATTTCAGAAGAAGCTCGGAATATCCTACCTCTTCATAACTCATGACCTGGAACTCGCGAAAGTCGTAGCGGACAGAATTTTGGTTATGAAGAACGGGAAGATTGTAGCGGAACAGTCGTAGCTTTGATGAAATCATTTTCAACTTTAGTAACTGAATTTTCAAAACCTTCTCTTAATCCGACTTGGACTTAAACTAAAGGTTTCTTCTTATCTAAAACCAAGATTTTAAATCTTACAGCCCAGCTCCTTCGGAAGGCTTCAAAATTAATTCCTTGAGCTTCTATCTCTCACATCTGCCAGCAAGATAATTCAAAATACCATATATAATCGCTTCTTTTAAGGTTGGCCATAGTCGGAAACGCTTCTCAGTATGACAAATTTTAAAAATATAAAAGTATAAAACAAACGTAATGGATAATAGAAATATCATAATTCTGGGATCTGGATTTGCGATAACGTTGGTCATAACAGTAATTGGTGCAATAGCTCTTTTGAGAAATCCTGAATATTTATGGGAGGTTGGACCGGGTTTTGTTTGGGCTGTAATCCTTACAGTAGCGTTCGGATACGGATTTCTCTCAAGCTTAAAGAAAAACGTTTGGTCGGCATCGACATATACCGGGAACTACGTAGACGAACTGGCTAAGGCAATTAAAGCTGAGTTGGATAGGAATGAGTTTAAATATACAATGAGTCAAAGAAAGCTTCCCGGGATATGTTACAGATTCGAAATTTTCTCACCTTATAGAGCTTCGATAACGGTTAGAGAGTGGACTCACTTAAGCTATAAGAGGATTGGAATGGCAGTCCCAACGGGAACTGTAATTGAAGTAAAACCGCACCCATCCAAGGCTCCCGAAAAATTTAAAGAAATACTGCGTTACGCTCTAATTAACACAGGATTACCCGAGTTTGCTGTGGATTGGTATTAGGTTATTTGAAACTGGGGTCGTCCTTCTGCGAAACGTTGTTAATATTCTAACTCCGAAAAAACATTAATTAATAAAAAGTTCCTTGGTAGTGTAATGGATAAGCTTAGAGAATATCTGAAGAGAAGGGAGTTCCAAAAACTGTCTCCACGCCTCGCAATGGCTTTCCTTTACGATGCGGATGAGTTCTACCGCTTTAGAGGGGCTGAAGCCCTTGGCTATCTCTGCAAAGATGAAAAAGCCAGAAACTTCATACTCCGCCTTTTTTGGCATCTAAGCGATGAATCCGGAGCATACTGCGTTGGAGCACCTTTGGGCATTGCGGAGATCGGAAGAAACAATCCCAAGGAGTTCGAAGGCTTCAAAAACAAGTTCGTATCACTTCTGGATGACTGGGAAGTCGAGAGAAGATACGTAGCCTACGGAATCGGAAGGACTGCTGAAATAGTTAAGGATGCCTATCCGAATCCGGTAGATAAGCTCCTCGAAGTGCTTGAGGAGATAAAATCGGGAGATTTTGCAGTCTACGCAGTTTGGGCTTTGGGAAAGCTTGGGGCTTTGGATGTAATTAAGGGTTTCATCGACGACGAAAGAGTGGGCAGATTTTACGATGGGGAACGGATAATCGAAAGGAAGGTTAAGGATATAGCCCGCATGTTCATTTCAGAACGTCTAAGATGACAGCCGGACATATCCTTTTTACCCCTTTAAGCTTCGATATCCTCTCATGAATTTTTGAAAGATCATCTACAGAACTTCCGACGATCTCGAGCATCAGCATATGGTCGCCGGTGGTTAAGTAAATCGACTTTATCTCATCTATACTTTTCAGCTTCTCTATGACATCCCAGAGTCTATCTGGCTCTACGTCAACGCCCGTTAGTGAAGCCGAAAGACCGGCTGTTTTATAGTTTATAACGGCTTTGTAACCCAAGATAATTTTATCTCTTTCAAGCTTCGATATTCTCTTTCTTATAGCAGTTTCCGTAACGTTCAGTTCTTCAGCTATCTTCGTCTTCGGCATCCTCGCGTTCTTCATAAGCAACGATATTATCTTCGCATCCTTTTCGTCCACAATTACAACGACATTCGCATGCAATATAAATATTGTCTGTTCGAATTTCGAACGAAATGTTTTTATTTCAGAAAACTAAGGTTATAATATGAGCATGCCGAGGATTGGTGAGAGGGTTCCTGAGTTCAAAGCGTTGACCACCAAGGGCGTCGTAGAGTTTCCGAAGGATTTCGAAGGTAAGTGGGTTGTTTTGTTCAGTCATCCAGCGGACTTCACTCCGGTTTGCACGACCGAATTCGTCGCCTTCGCGAAACGATACGATGAGTTCAAAAAGCTGAACTGCGAACTTATCGGGCTAAGCATAGATCAAGTTTTTAGCCACATAAAGTGGGCTGAGTGGATAAAGGAAAAATTGGGCATCGAAATTCCTTTTCCGATCATAGCGGATGATCGGGGTAAGATTGCCGAGAAGTTCGGAATGATCCATCCGGCTAAAGGAACGAATACGGTTAGAGCTGTATTCGTAATCGATCCTAAGGGAATCGTTAGAGCTATGCTCTATTATCCTCAGGAGCTTGGCAGAAACATCGACGAAATTCTTAGAATTGTTAGGGGATTGCAGGTGAGCGACGAGAACGGAGTAGCTCTGCCGGCGAACTGGCCGAACAACGAACTTATCGGCGATAAGGTTATCATTCCGCCCGCTACCGACGAGCAGACGGCAAAGGATAGGCTTGAGAAGGCTAAGACTGGAGAGATCGAGTGCTTCGACTGGTGGTTCTGCTACAAGAAGCTTTAAATATTTTTAAATCAATTTTTTTAAGGTGGTTCTGTGAAGACTCTTGAAAATTTGGTCAAAGCTTTTATCGGAGAAAGCATGGCTAGGAACAGATACACATTTTATGCGAAGGTTGCGAAGGAAGAGGGCTACATTTTCGTTTCAAAGGTGTTTTTGGAAACAGCAGAGAACGAGAAGGAACATGCCGAGACTTTGCTCGAACTAATTCAGAAGATTAGGGGGGATAAAACTTCCGTTAAAACTGAAGCGGATGCTTCGATAGTTTTGGGAGATACGGTCAGAAATCTTAAAACGGCTATAGAAGGCGAGACATACGAATGGGAGAAGATGTATCCGGAGTTTGCTAAGATAGCTGAGAAAGAGGGACTAAAAGAGGTGGCTGAAAGGCTTAGGGCAATTGCAAAAGCGGAGGAGCATCATAAGAGGAGGTTCGAGAAGTTGCTCGAAGCTATCGAGAGAGGAACGATGTTTAAGAGGGACGAAGAGGTTGCATGGGTTTGCTTGGAGTGCGGATACATACATTACGGAAAGGAACCGCCGGAAAGATGTCCGTCCTGCGGGCATTCCAAGTCTTACTACGTTGCTCTGGATATGCTGAGCCTATGAGGTGAAGGCATGAGGTTCGGCGATACGATTTATGCTGAAGGAGAGAAAGCAAAAAACCACAAGCCGATTATAGAATGTCCTGATTCCGTTAAAGCTGGGGAGGAATTCGAGCTAAGGGTTTACGTTAGCGGGCATCCGAGCAGAGTGGATCATTCGATAAGATACATAGAGATATACTTTTATGAGCAGGGAAGGGATTTCAATCCGATAAAGCTGGCTGAAGCCGTATTTATGCCCGAATACGTGAATCCGGAAGTTAAGCTGAAGCTTAAGCTTGAAAGGAGCGGAATCATCTTTGCTTTGGCATACTGTAACAAGCACGGGCTTTGGGAGAGTAGCAGGAAGATAGAGGTAACTTAACCCGCACACGATAGCACGTTACAGAACCTCGCTCCGATTTATAACGTCTGGTTGGTTGAGAGCCAAAATTCCGCGAATTTCAAAATTTCTAATGCCATTTCGGGTTTCCCCAATTTGATATGACCTTTCGCAACCTCAACCAACTTACAGAACGTCGCTAAGAAAGCCCCGCTTTTCAAAGCGTGGATGAATTAGGGGAGGTGCTAAAGCGTTGGTGGAGCAAGATTTATAAAGCCTCGCTCAGATTTAACTAACGTCGGGAGGGTTAACCAAGTCCCCGCAAAGCTATAGCCCGTGTTCCGCTATTGCGGAAATATCCGATGAGGAGCGAGGCTGAGGATATGCACAAACCTCCCCGCAATTCATGCGGGGAGGAGGTCAAACTTGCCTATAGTCAGCATCGAGTAACTATCATGATTTTACATTATAAAAAGTTATCTCAGCACATTCGCTATGCTTTCAGCTACGCTTATAACACTGACAGCCCTTTCTATCGTATCCGTTGCCACAACCCTTCTAACGCCGGCTGAATAAAGCCTATTTAATGCGTTCCCAGCCAAAACTGCGTGAACGCAGGCACATTCCACGCTTTTCGCTCCGGCATTCAGCAACATCTTCGTAGCTTCTATCATCGTTCCGCCAGTCGATATGATATCGTCAACTATGACGACATCCTTTCCCTTAACATCCAAACTCTTCGGCTTGATCTCAACTGTTTCGGCGTTAATTCGGACCTTCTCCAAGTAATCGAATTCACATCCAGCATACTCCGCACAAACCTTAACCCTCTCATAAGAACCCAAATCCGGAGAAACCATAACGACATCCCTTCCGGCGTAATACCTTCCGATTATTGGCATAGCATCTACTTCTATCAGCTTCTTGAAGTAGCTTGCCGCATCCCTGCTGTGTATGTTTACAGTAACAACCTTGCTCGCATAGCTTTCTATGAGCCTCGCAACAGCCCTTATGCTTATCGCTTCTCCTTCGTTGAACTTCTTATCCTGCCTCGCATAGCCCATATAGGGGATGACAGCTACGATTTCGGCATCCTCAAGCGCATCGAACATGAGCATTAAGGCGACGAGATCGTCGTTGGAGTTTATGCTCTGAACTACTACGGCTTCCTCATCGGCATCTTCTATTCTTACGTATATCTCCCCATCCGGAAATCTCTTAAACGTGGTCTTTGCCAATTTCGCATTCAAGCATTCTGCTATTCTCTTTGCAAGAAGAGGTGAAGAAGTTCCGGCGATGACCTTCATAAGCCTTCTTCGAATGAATAAGGATATAAGTCCTTCTATTCATGCTACTTGGCTGCGGATACTATCTTTATGACATCATTATGCTTCAGCTCGTAATCTTCGCTTATCCTCATCTTCCTCTTCGCATCGACCGCGTATATGAAGTTATCACCGATTTCAGTGTGGATCATGTATGCGAGCTGACGGGCTGTGGTTCCCTTCCTAACGAGCATAGCATCCGGCAAGACGTTTCCCTTAGTATCCGTGAACTTGTTCTCATCCTCCACCGGATAAACTACTATGTATCCCAAAACGTCGAAGACTATCGTGTTTATAGCCTTCTGAATTCCGGTTCCTCCGAACTTCTTCATGAAATTTCTTATCATCTCCAAAGCCTTCCTCTGCTTTTCGTTTAATGGCTTCAAAACTTCGAAGTCATCATCTCCCGGCAGATACCTGATGTATCCGTTCTTGGCGGCGGTTCTCAAAGTTAATTCGAAAACAGCGGAAGTCGGGATCACTATCTCATCCAAGCTCATGAGTCTCTTCAGCAGTTCCTCCGGGGCTTTGTCGGCTTTGTTAGCCGCTATAATCATTTTCATCCTCCTCTTTCTCAGCTCGACTGCGAACTTCAGAAGATCTTCCTCGTCGAACTCGTGAACGTTCTTTCCTATTTCGCGCAGAGATTCCCTGACATGCCACTCCTTAAAGCCCAAGCCAGCCAGCTGTTCGGTTATGAACTTAACCGGATCCCTCTTTTCCAAGTGTATCCTCCTCGCTATCTTATCCCAGTTCCTTTTCAGTATTCCGAAGAGCCACATGTCCAGCTCCTTGTAAAGAAAATTAACATCCTCAACCGGATCGTGCTCCCCTATTCCGATCTCATTTCCCTCCTCATCCGTTGAGCCGGAAGCGTCGACGACATGGATTATGGCTTCAGCCTGCCTTAAGTTGTCGAGAAATTCGTTTCCCAAACCCCTTCCCTTATGCGCCTCCGGAACGAGCCCGGCAACGTCTATCAGCTTGATCGGAATGAACCTCCAGCCGTCGATGCATTTACCGCATTCAATCCCGAGTTCTCTGCAAACGCATTTAACCCTGACGTGCGCAATTCCTACATTCGGCTCTATCGTTGTAAACGGATAGTTAGCTATGGCAACATCCACGAGCGTTGCAGCTTTGAAGAACGTCGATTTTCCGGCATTGGGCTTTCCAGCCAATCCAATTTCAATCAATCAAACCCCTCCTCGCATAATCTCCTCTCTTCCTCGTTCCGAAGAGATAGCTGAACTGCTTTATATTTTTCTTGAGGAAGCTTGCGTATTCCTTCGTGATCTCACCCTTCCTTTCGAAGAACTCTATAACCTCCAAAGCCTCCTCCTCGTTTTTGCAAATCTCCAGATGATCGAGCACGGTCGGAAGCTTTGACCCTTGAAGTTCGTAATAAAGGTTCGGGAACATCTTTCTAAACCTTTCGACATCCCAGTCCAACATTGCAAACACCTTAAAAGGATTCGAGGAACCTCTTAATATGCCTAATGATTTGACACCAATTCACATCTACATCCTGCTTCATCTAAAGAAAGCCAAGGTAGATTACGCGAAGATGATGGCAAAGATCAGTTGCGTCGATCTCGATCTGATCAATTCGTGCATAGAAGATCTTATTAAAGCTGGTTTGGTTGAAAGGGATTCGGGTTCAGCGATAAAGAGAAGCAAAGCTAAGTTCAAGAAGGCTTTCGAGGTTAGAAAGCACCACACTTATTATAAGCTCACCAAAGACGGAGAGCATTTCGTCCGCAGAATCGACAAAAGATGGCTAAAGAATTACTTCAACGAATTGATTGGCAGGGATGCGTTTAAGATCATCGAAAGACTGAAGGATTGCAAGGATTTCTATTCTGCATGCAAGGGAATCGAATGCAACAAATATTTGGAAGACTTCGTTTTATATAAGCTCGTGAATCCGAACGGAAAGAGGACGAGATTGCTCGAACTTCTAATCGCTTTTGCCGAAATCTGACAATTTTTAGCAAACTATATTTGTTTCAATTACGTTCAATACACTATGGAGTTTGACGTCGCAATAATCGGAGCCGGACCGGCTGGACTAGCAGCAGCTATCTATTCCGCGAGATACGGATTAAAGACGGTTGTTTTCGAAGATCCATCAAGAATTTCCCAGCTTGCGATAGCACCTTTCATAGAAAACTATCCCGGTTACGAAGGCACGGGCTTGGATCTGATTTCGAAGATGAAGGATCAAGCTACTAAGTTCGGAGCGGAGCATAAACTTGAGAGGGTTGTAGATATCGGAAGAGATGGAGATCTATTCGTGATAAAGACAGATTCGGGGGAGTATAAGGCTAAAGCCGTAATAATCGCAACGGGAGGAAAACACAGGGAGCTTGGAATACAGGGAGAAAAGGAGTTCGTTGGGAGAGGTGTGAGCTACTGTGCAGTTTGCGATGGGTTCTTCTTCAGGGGAAAGAAGGTTGCCGTCGTTGGAGGGGGAAACACCGCATTAGCCGATGCCATATATCTCAAAGATCTGGGCTGTGACGTCGTAGTTATCCATAGGAGGGACAAATTCAGAGCGGATCAGGTTCTACAAAAGCAGTTTTTCGACAGAAATATCCCCGTTATTTGGGATTCGGTTGTTGAGAGAATAGAGGGAAAGGGTAAGGTTGAGAGAATAATCATTAGGAACGTTAAAACCGGCGAAACGAAGGAGATGGAAGTCGACGGTGTTTTTATTGCCATCGGAATTCAGCCCCAAACCGAGATAGCATCAAAGTTGGGAGTTGAGATGGATTCTTACGGTTACATAAAGGTCGATAAACGTCAGGCTACGAACGTCGATGGTGTATTCGCTGCCGGAGATTGTTGCGATAATCCGCTGAAGCAGGTGGTAACGGCATGCGGAGACGGTGCGGTTGCCGCTTATTCCGCTTACGAATACATAACGAATCGCTTCGGTGCTAAATAATACTAAACACTAGAAAATTTGAATTTAAAATACGATCTGACTGGAAGATTAATGCTCCAACAATTTTAGACATAATTATAGATTTTTCTAAAAAACACGGAGGTATGATTAATCAGGTTGTATAAGCAAAGGAAGAAAAGGAAGTAGAATAACCTAATGGAAGTAGTTTTAGCTCTGAAAACCTTTGAGAGTCCGTAGGCAGTTCGGTGTAACTTGTTGCATTTCGCTCGTTGACTGGTAGGTTTATGACGAAACATCTCCCTTAGCTTATCACTTCACTTCAAAGTAAATATATATAGTAGGTGGCGGATAGTATATACCGTATGAATATTAAACTTCCTCGACCTCCAGAGCCTCAAGATCTGAAAGAAGAATGGAAAAAGATGCTTCGAGATGATCCTCAACTTGCTTTGGCAAGCATAAAGCAGGGAACTTGGTTTACAAAACCCTATTGGGATAGTTATAAGGTTGTGTTAAAGGCTCAAGGCGTTACGTGGCAAAACCACATGGAAGCTTACGGTTTAAGTCAATACAAGTTTATAGAATGGATTGAAGGTAGGGAGAGCTGGGATAATGTTATTTCATTTCTTGAAGAGCAACTGAGAGCTATAATTAGGGCGAAAAGAAAGATTTGGAGGTGATTCAATGGTTTACTGGCTTTGCATTAAGAATGAATGGAAAAGTATTAAAGATAAAAACATCTGGGAAGTTCCCGAAAGGCACAAAAGTGCTATTATGAAGGTTAAGTCGGGTGATGTTAATGACGAGATTAAGCCTTCAAGGATTGTGGCTATTTATGAGATTATATCCGAACCATTTAAGGATTCTACAAGAGTTTTTAAAGATAAAGAGATATTTCCTTGGCGTGTTAAAATTAAACCCGCTAAGTTCAGGTCGTTAATTCCTAAGCTCAAATTTATAGCAAATAAGAAAAAGTGGATGTCGCATTTGAGAGGAATAGCTACAGATATTATAGAGGTTTGTCGACCATGATCCCCCAGCGTGAGAAATTTTTTAGAAAAAAGGAGAAGATTCTTGGTCAATTCTTTACGCCACGAGAGATTGCAGAATTCATAGTCTCATTTGCCTTATTGCACCTCGATAAAGCTGAGAGAGCTATAGATCCAGCCTGTGGTGACGGTGTCTTTCTTTCAGCATTATTAAAGCATGGATTCAAAGAGATATGGGGTGTAGATATAGATCCAAGCGTGCTTAATAATATTCCGCAAGATATCAAAAAAAGAACAAAAATAATCATTGGAGATGCACTTATTCGCTCTCCAACTTTATCACAAACGCTCATTTTGCCTGAGAATTACTTCGACCTAGCCGTTGGAAATCCACCGTTTAGCGCTAAATATGGTAGGATTTCAGATTACAGGCTTAAACAATATGAAATTGCCAAAAATAAAAGATCTGAGGCAATTGAAGTTTTATTTTTAGAGCGTTTCATATCGCTTGTTCGACCTGGTGGTGTCGTTGGAATAGTCATTCCCGATGGTATTCTTATAAATAAGAATTATAAATACGTTAGGAAATTCATTCTTAGATTTAACGTCATAGCTGTAGTGTCCCTACCAAGAGGAGTGTTCCGTTCAACCTTAAGCACAACATCAAAAACCAGTATTCTATTCTTAAAGAAGGAGAAAAATAAAGGTGATGACGTTTTCATGTTTGAAGTAAACGACTTAAAAGATCTTCCTAAAGTTATAGAGGCTTATCACGAGAGAGGGGGGTTGTGGGTTAAGCCCACATCAGACGCTCTTCATCCTAAAGCCTATACTAAACCAGTTGTTCGATTTAAAGAAGGTCTTTTGGTCTTACCTCTTGAAAAACTGATTATCGAGATGAAGACTGGTGGAACGGAGTATGGACATAAGAGAAAATTCGTAGAAAGAGGATTAAGATATATTTCTGCTAAAGTTGTTACACCTTATGGTCTCGACTTTAAGCGTGATGAAAAGTTTATTGAACCTAACAGCTCTATGGATAAACAATTTGCCCATGTCAAACCGGGTGACGTTTTGTTCGTGAGGGTTGGAGTTGGATGCGCTGGAAGAGCTACGGTTGTAGTAGATGATAAAGATGTTGGAGTCGCTGATGATTGGATTTACATAATTAGGGTGGATGAAAAAAAGATCTTGCCTCATTACTTAGCCGTATTTATCCAAACAAAGCACGGTAAAGAACAGATAGAAAGCATGAAGAGGGGTGTTGGAACAGTTACCATACCTCAATCCGAGTTGAAGAAGCTTTTAGTTCCAGTTCCACCAAAAGAATTTCAAGAGAAAATTAGGGATATGTTCATCGAGATGGTTAACTATACTAGAGCTGGTAGGCACGATATTGCTAAGGAAATATTTGAAAAAATGAAAAGAATGATTGAAGAGTTCGTAAGTGTAAACTAACAATCTTTGATTTCGGTTGAGAGGGCTTTAGGTATAACTTTTTGGATTATATCCCCTCTATGTTTTCTTGAAGCGATTAGAAAAGCTTTTAACAATCCCAAAATATGTTCCCGTTCTGGATTCCATGTAACCACTTCATTAGACTGTGCACGCCTTCCTATGGGTTGAGGGTTAACGTTTTTAAGAGGGATATAGATGCAAACCATCGCTTGATAACCGACCGCTTTCTGTTTGTGTCTAAGCGCTATGTCTATATAACATCCATCCTTCAGTTCATACCTAAGTATCGGCGTCTTTTCGTAAATCACTTTAAAATCCTCAAATTTCTCTTCAGTGATCGAACGAGATATTTCGTAACTTTCTTCAAAAGTTTTGGTATCTTTGAAGCGTTCAACAAGTGATTCGATATCTTTTTTAGTTACAACATATTTATTGTAGGCTATACTCAGAATTTCACCGAGTTCTATTAATTTATCACCCTCAATATATGAGATTTGCCATTCAATATAATCCCGATCAGTTAGTGTTTCTTTCCTTGTTGCGATGGGTTTTATTCCTTTCCTTTTCACACGAACATGACTTGTGGGTTTAGTAATTGGCAGTTTGCACTCTATAACTTTTTTCGGTTCATTCCATGAAACAGCTATCATGAAACCCCTATCGAAGGTTTCAGTATTTTAAAATATTATTTAACTTTTAGTGCGGGAATGATTGTGCGAAGGGTTGTGATTGTAGGACACAACGTTAGAAACGTTGCAGAATCTGCAAGAAAGGCTGGATGGGATGTAACCGCAATTACGAAGTATGCTGATGCTGATCTGAAGCTATATGCAAAAGTGAAAAAGATAGAAAACGTTAAAGAAAAGCGACTTGCGAGGGCAGTGGATGAGATCTCGGAAAGTTTGAAAGCATTAGTCGTTTTGACCTCGGGATGCGAAGATCTGCCGGTTAAATCGGAAGTGCTGGGAACGAATCCGAGGGTTGCAAAGAGCATTACGAACAAGCTGAAGTTCTACAAAACACTTGAAAAAGTTGGAATTCCGTTTCCGGAACTAACGAACGATCCGCCTTGCATTTTAAAGCCGATAAGGGGCGGAGGTGGATTGGGAATTCGGCTTGCGGAAAACGTAGCGGATCCACCCCAAGGCTACATATGCCAGAGATACGTTGAGGGAATACCGTGCTCCGTCTCTTTGATTGCAACCGATCGTGGCAAAATCGAGCCGATAGCGATAAATAGAATCTTTGCGGGATGGAAAGAGATGAATGCAAATGATTTCGTTTATTGCGGAAATCTTACACCCCTTATTCTCGCAAGAGACCAGAGAAATTCGCTAATTAAAACGGCTGTCGAAGTTGTGGAGATATTTGACGTTTTAGGCTCGATCGGAGTTGACTTCATCCTTTCAGATAAGCCTTACGTTCTCGAACTGAATCCGAGATTTCAGGGCTCTCTGGATTCGATTGAGTGGAGCTATGACGTCAACTTATTCAGCCTGCACGTTAAAGCTTGCGAAGGTGTAAACTTTGAGATTCCGAAGCCGAGGAGATTCGCTTGCAGAGCCATTCTTTTTGCCGACCGCAAAATAAGCTTTAATTCGGATTTAACCGGAAATCCGTTCTTTGCAGATATACCGAATGTCGGTGAGACCATTGAGAAGGGGGAACCGGTAATTTCGATCCTTGCATCCGCAAAAAGGGAAGAAGATGTTTTTAATAAAATAGTTAATCGTAGGAGGTTGCTTTACAGTTTAATCCTCTAAAGCCTTTTCAAACGGAATTCTAACCGGTTTTGCAATATTCCAGAAATAATCGAACAATCTGTTTGTCCAATCTACAAACTCTTTATCTGTTGATATAAATGCTGGAGAAACTCTATCAGGCTTTAATATTTGAAAAAATGCTATTTTCCCGTCTACTATACCCAATTGAAACGGTAGATCCAAAACTCTTATCTCGATCTTATCCTTAATTTTGTTAATCTCTTCTTCGGATAAACTCTCCGCCTTTACCGCTTGAATTATCAACTCGATTCTGTCGTTTAGTGTGTCCGTTGACGATATCATCTTATCCCTAACACCCCTCAGATAGTTTCTTACGAGCATTCGGAATATGTTGCATTCCATCACCCTGCAAATATATTTGCACCAGCTTTTTGCTCTTGAAATTTCGTCTATTGCCCTCTTAATTGCAACGTATATATCGTGCTCAACTTCGGCTTTCGTCAGATTTGCCAAACCGAGTTTTAATTCCGGTGGAACTATCTCCATGAACTCATGAGCATCGACCAACTCATCCTTATACATAAATATTTTATCGAGTTCCTTAATAACATCCAAGATCAGCCTTCCTATCCCGGTTATACAGTAGCCACCACCATCCAACTTATCGACGAGTTCCAGATTCGAAAGAGTATTAACCACTCTCGAAACCCCCGAGACGGACATATCGGTAGCTTTATATAGATGCGACAAAAAGGCTGGCTGACAGGATAACTGTTGCAGGATTTCAAACCTACCCGGCAACCCCAGCTCTCTAAAAATCGATTTCAGGTTTGTATCCATACGCTAAATGTTTCCGAAATAACAATTAATAAAACTTTCAGTAGTCGGTAATAAAGAAATAAATCAAATAGAAAAAGATATATACC
>JALWBF010000013.1 GCA_027016055.1 Archaeoglobaceae archaeon
TTCAAATCCCGCCCCCCGCATTTCATAGTTTAATCAAAAGCCAACCGTTCTTAACCTTCGGAAATCTTATGAGAACGAAATCGCCCCTAATCCTTTCGCCTTCAAGCCTGAACTTTATCTTATCCTCAGTTCTATCCAAAAGCTTGTATTCTCCCTTATCCCAGATCAGAACCCTTCCCTTTCCGTAACCTGCCGGGATGATTCCCTCGAAATCCATATACTCTATTGCATGATCCTCAGTCTGAATCGCAAGCCTTTTCTCTCCTCTCTTCTCCGGAATCCTCCGCAAAGCCCAGCTTTTGGCAACACCGTCCATTTCGAGTCTTAAGTCATAGTGATGTCCCGCTCTTTCTGCAAAATGTTCCTGAATTACGAATCTCGGCATCCAAAGGATGTCGACGAATAAAAAAAATAAAATTAAAGTTTGTCAAACGTGATGATCTTAACGTTCGTGGGAATCTTAACAACGTTACCCAACCTAACTCCAACTAAATAGCCGATATCCTTCTTCGCCGCTATATCTATCAATCTTTGCGTAATCACACCGTCGAACACTATGCTCGACGTTTTTGTGTTATCTGTCTTGAGGATTCTAACCAAATCTCTAACCGGCACCTCCCTGATCACATCGAGGTTCTTGTCAAGCAACCTCGCTATAAGTTTTCCTTCAACCTCCTCCTTGTGCTTCTTCAGAGCAGTCATGAGATCCGGCTTATCCGACTTCTCCTTGGCTTTCTCCTCCTTCTTCAGACCCTTGACTATGTGCAACTGCTCCACCGGAATCTTATTTCTGAGTGCCTTGATTATCTCCTTCTGCGTTAGATCTTCGACCCCCTTACCTTCCGGAGCCCTCGCTACGTAGTCTATATCTGCAACCTGCAGAAGCTCCTTCAGTATCAGATCTCCACCCCTATCGCCGTCCAAGAAAGCTGTCACCGTCTTCTTCTTGCAGAGCTCTATTATAGTCTTAGGAATGTTTGTTCCCTCCACAGCAATAACGTTCTTAATTCCGTGCCTGAGAAGATTGAGAACGTCCGCTCTTCCCTCAACGATTATTATTGCATCTGATTCATCTATCGCCGGCCCTGCTGGTAGCTTATCTTCTCCGTATTCTATGATCTCCTCAGCCCTTACAGCCTGCCTTACCAATTCAACTATCTTTTCCGATTCTATTTCAGGTTCCTCGAAAAGCTCTCTCAGGATATCCTTAGCCCTCTCGACTATTTTTTTTCTCTTACTCGCCCTTACGTCCTCTATCTTGGTCACTCTTATCCTTGCCGAGCACGGGCCTACTCTTTCAATCGTTTCGAGTGCGGCAGCCAATATCGCCGTCTCTATCTTATCCAAGCTCGATGGAACCTTTATCTCTCCATAGCTCTTCCCACCTCTGCTCTCTATCTTAACCTCAATTCTCCCGATCCTTCCGGTCTTCTGCAACTCTCTAAGGTCTAAATCATCGCCCAACAAACCTTCTGTCTGCCCGAATATGGCTCCAACGACATCAGGTTTCTCAACAACCCCATCCGCAACGATTTCGGCATGGATGAGGTATTTCGTTGTATCCGCTGGCGCCTTCATTGTTTTCGCCTCCATCTCTGTTTTTCGAACAATAGATGTTAAACGCCTATTATAAATAGTTATTTGTCATCCGATGGTGTGAATGGATCTCGCCAAGGTTGCGCTTGAAACTTTCGAACTTCTGAAGATGATAGTTCCGATAATGTTTGTAGGTCTCTTAGCATCGAACATCGTGTTTTCCTTACCGCAAGTCAGAAGGCTTATGGAACCGATCGACAGATTGACTTCCTTTGCAAATCTGAGATGCGGAAGTGTAGTTTTGGCTTTCTTCGCCCATCCTATTGCCGGACTTTCCGTGCTATCGGATCTATACAGAAAGGGTGCTTTAAAGGAGAACGAGGTTACTGTTGTATTCCTTATCTCCCTAATTCCCAGAACAATCCGAATAATCTTTATGTTCTTAGCTCCGATAGCCTTTTCAGCTTTGGGATTTTTCTTGGGACTGATCTACTCACTGCTTGAAGTATTTTCGAGATTGGGAGTTATATTCATCGGAATTCTTCTCGGAAGGAGACTCGTTGAAGACGGTTGTGTGGTAGAGTCGGAAGGTTTCGAAGAGGTTACGATTAAGGAAAGCGTTGTCAGATCTATAAGGCTCTTTTTCAGGACTTTAGCCGTCTTCGTTCCTTCGGTATTCACCGTAATGCTTCTGCTCGATTTGGGATTTCTGAACGTATTGAACGGTATGTGCAGACCGTTCATGGATATTTTTGGCATTCCGACCTCCGGATTGGTAATAATAGCAGCCGGGACTTCGAGCATGGTTGCGGGAATTGGCGTAACTGGTTCCCTCATTGCCAAGGGGGCAATAGATAAATTTTCTGCGCTCGTTTCGATATTCGTAGCATCCATCTTTCACGGCATCGTCGAATGCCTGAGGAGATCTCTCCCAATGAACGTCTCCTTCTTCGGTAAATTGGGTGTCAAGTTAACTCTGATAAACTTAGCCGTAAGGGAAACTGCATGCCTGATCGCGCTGACGATCCTATTGATACTTCACAGCGCGAACATGATTTAGAACATTCGAAGAAGATGATCATGCCTAGTCTTAGCTGATTCGATGCGGATTGGTATAACTCAGAACGGCGGAACGTGTGCGTATATTAAAGCCGGTTCGATCGATATCGTCATAGCCGACTATCGTTAATTATTTTAAGACCGATCCTTAAGCTCGAATCATGTTCGAGAAGATCAAGCCACCGGAGGAGGGGGAAAAGATAAGGTATGAAAACGGAAAGCTGATAGTTCCCGATAATCCGATCATTCCTTACATAGAAGGTGATGGGATCGGAAGAGACGTAGTTCCGGCGGCGTTGATGGTTCTTGATGCAGCGGCTGAGAGGATAGGTAAGGAAATAGTCTGGTTCGAAATATATGCCGGAGAGAAGGCATACAAGCTCTACGGCAGTTATCTTCCGGAAGATACGCTCAATGCAATCAGGGAATTCAGAGTTGCCCTGAAGGGTCCTCTTACAACTCCCGTCGGCGGCGGATACAGGAGTTTGAACGTAACAATTAGGCAAGTTTTGGATCTCTACGCCTGTGTTAGACCGGTTTACTATCTCCAAGGGGTTCCGAGTCCGCTTAAGAATCCCGAAAAGGTCAATCTCGTAATATTCAGAGAGAATACCGAAGATGTTTACGCTGGAATAGAATGGCGAAGGGGTAGTCCGGAAGCTTTGAAAGTGATAGAATTTCTCGAAAGGGAGTTCGGAATTAAGGTGAGGAGGGATTCGGGCATAGGTTTGAAGCCCATAAGCGAGTTCGCTACGAAGAGAATTGTCAGGCTTGCGATAAAATACGCATTGGAGAACGGAAGAAGGGTTGTAACGCTTGTGCATAAGGGAAACATAATGAAATACACCGAAGGAGCTTTCAGAGAATGGGGATACGAGGTTGCCAAGGAGGAATTCGGAGATTGCGTTATCACCGAGGATGAGCTGTGGAACAATTACAATGGAGAACTGCCGGAAGGGAAGATTCTGATCAATGACAGAATTGCCGACAACATGTTCCAGCAGTTGCTTACGAGGACTGAAGAATACGACGTAATAGTTACGCCGAATCTGAACGGAGATTATCTGAGCGACATGGCAGCCGGACTTGTTGGTGGATTGGGAATTGCCCCCGGTTCGAATATAGGAGACGGAATGGGAGTTTTTGAGCCCGTTCACGGATCAGCTCCGAAGTATGCCGGAAAGAACAAGGTAAATCCGACAGCGGAAATCTTAAGCGGAGCACTGATGTTCGAATTTTTGGGCTGGAAGGAAGGGGCTGAATTGATAAAGAAGGCTGTGGAGATGACGATAAAGAGCGGAATAGTGACCTACGACATCCACAGGCATGTTGGCGGAACTTTGGTCGGAACTAAGGAGTTCGCAAAAGCAGTGGTTGAGAATATGCAATCCCTTTAACGTCAGCACCGTATGCCCCTCGTCACAGCCGGTCGGATACCCGCTTGATCATCACAACTCAGTCTATCGGGAGATCCTCATACCGGCTCCGATGAGAGATGTTTCATCATCCAATGCTTACATCCTCGCAGGGGATTAATAAACATTTTTAGTATAAACAATTTATATAGTATAGATTTTAAGCTCTATTTCGTCTGTAACAAATGTATAATTGAGGACAAATTTTAAAACTTCTAACGCTATATCTTCGATTATGGCTAATACGGACTTTAGCGATACCGAATTCGACCATAACAAAGAATTTCTGACCGTTAGAACATCCCGAAACACAATTGAGAGTTTTGATAGGAGTAAAATCGTCAAATCGCTGATTAAAGAGACCGGCATTCCTAAGGAGGTAGCAGAGGAAATCGCTCTCGATGTTGAAAAAACGATAAAAAAGCTCAAACTTAAGTTCATTTCAGCCCCGCTTATTAGGGAGATAGTTAACGTGAAGCTGCTCGAAAGGGGTCTTGAGGATGCGAGAAGGGATTACACGAGGCTCGGTCTCCCGGTTTACGATACGACCCAGATAATAGAGAAGGGTATTAGGGAGAACGCAAACCTTCAGCACAATCCGGAAACGATCCACAAGCACGTTGCGGATTGGGTCATGAAGGAATACGCCCTGCTTAAGGCTTTGCCTCTGCATTTGGCAGATGCTCACATGCGCGGGGAGATTCACATCCATGACTTAGAATATTTCGTTACCCGTCCTTACTGCTTCCAGCACGATCTCAGATGGTTCCTGAAGAACGGTTTAAGGGTTGACGGAACCGGAGAGAATACTGCTGTTGCTGGACCCGCTAAGAATGCGGAAGTTGCGATTCTTCATGCCGCAAAGGCTTTGGCAGCTGCTCAAACGAATTTCGCCGGCGGACAGGGTTTGGACTTCTTCAACGTCTGGCTCGCCCCTTACATGGCCGGAAAGACATACAAGGAGATAAAGCAGTTGGCTCAGATGTTCGTTTATGAGATGAGCGTGGATCCCGATACCGAACTGATAATTAGGAAGAACGGAAGGGTTGAAAGAGTAAGGATAGGAGAACTCGTTGACGGCTGGATGGAAAGGAATGCTGAGTACGTCAGGACATTCGGCAGAAACGAGGTTCTGCTTATAGACGATGACTTGGAGGTTTTGACCTGTGATGAAAACGGAGTTAGATTTTCAAAGATCACGGGAATGAGCAGGCATAAGAGCGATCACATAC
>JALWBF010000014.1 GCA_027016055.1 Archaeoglobaceae archaeon
CTTTCGGTTTCATTTTTTCGAGTATTCTGCCGGATTCCATGGATTTGAGGGTATCGAATTTGGTTTTTTCCGCAAAGCCCTCGATATTTTCCTTGACGGCTTCGTCTTTGTGAAACGCTTCGTTTTGTCCTGCTCCGGAGGCTATTTTATTAAGCGTTTTTCCTTGTTCGGCTTTCTTGAGAAGTTCATTTCCCGTCTCCTTGTACGCCATAAACCGTCCGGCGGTTTCCGCCCCCTGAAAAAGACTTTGGTCGTACGATATTTCACTGAAAGATTTTTCGTTTCCGGTAGCCTCCATCATAGCGGATGCGATGAGCGCTCTGGAAGCTACGCTGTTCCTGGCGATCGCTTTTTCTATATCTACCGATTCCGCTCCTTTGTCCATCATGGCTCTGGCATAGGTTTTGGACGTGGAAAGATCGTCTCCCATAAGATTTACTTTAAATTTTGTAGCTATACCCTCCGTAAATCCCCCTATCAGGCTCATAGTCCCTTTAATCATGAGCCATGCCAGACCGGGGATCATGGCAAACAGATATCCGGCCACTCCGGCAGCCGCCATAGTATCTGTAAAAACCTGAAAGCCGTTGAGAGCGTTGAATCCTGTTTCATTGTAAAATCTTTTAAATATTTCTGCCGTCTGGAAAGAAAGAAACATCCCCATCAATATCATAAGAGGGGTCCAAAGCTCTACCCATACTATGGTTTTGACGTAGTCGCTCAATACTCTAAGTCCGCCTGGAAGAATTACGATTACGAATATAAAGGGAAAGAGGGAGTATATTATAGCCCGAAGTCCGGCTTGTACATATGGAAGCACTTGGGATAGATATATCCCCTGTCCATAGTTTTTTACAGCCATTTCGGCCATGGAATATCCGGCGTTGTAGGGGATTTCTCCTGCCGCCACTCCAGAATCCTTTGCCATTACCTGGCTAAGCAGCCCGGCATTGAGAGCTATCTGTTCGGCTATCGCTCTGTTGGGAGTGACGCTACCTCCCGTCAGTAAAGCTATCGTAGACGCGTTCATGGCGTCAAGAAGATGCTGATCGCATGATATGGCCCCTGAAGATGAGATTTCAGATAACGCGCGCTCATAGGAATTTATAAGAGAGCCGCACGTATATTCCGAGCCAAACAAAGAGGCAAGTTTTTCTTTCGGAGGCAAAGAGCCGTTGAATTTGAAATTGGATATTTTGGTTTCCGGGGCGGAGGTTGGGTTTTTATAGAAGTTGAGATCTCCCTTTTTTACGAAATCCACAAGAGTTTTGCTTGGATTTCCGGTATTGGAAAAGGTCTTGATAACTTTATCCCCGTTGTTGGAATCGGCTCCTGCCGGAAGTATGACGCACTGGGTGAATATGGCAGAAAAAAGATCGTTGAAGCGCATTTTTTTACTGTCGGATCCGCTTCCCAGGGGGACTTCCGCGTACAGATTGTCTCCCGTATACTCAAGTATTTTTTTGATGGCCATTATACTGTTGGCCGGATTTCTTTCGGTAAGTCCGGCTACCGGATCTGCAAAAGCGGACCTGCTGATGTCTTCAAGTTTTCTTCCTATCGTATTCGCCGATGAAAAAATAAAAGCCATTACTTTGGGGACGCCGCCTACAACGGCGCCCGGAAGTTTGTGGTCGTCCGCTCCTACCGGAATCGAGGCTGTCGAGCAAAAGGGCTGCGTCTGCGGAACGGCTTCTATTTTTATTTTGGCCGTCTCGCCGAGAAAAAGTATGAGCAAAACGGTGACGGTAATGGTGTATCCGAAAAAATATTTCAAGAACTTGGGGCTTCTCTCTTCGGCTACGCTTTTTATCACTCCAAAAACGAATGCGGCGAACCCGCCCATCAAAAAGGTGAGCCGAAGGAGATCGATATAGGATTGATGTTTTATTATGGCGGCCATGGCGTTGAATATGTTCCAATACACATCCACCATACTCGGATTGTCCGCAATGAAATCGAATGTCATTTTTTCTCCGTTTTTCCTGCTTCGCTTTCGTATTTAGGTGGCAAAGAGGCCACATCGCTTTTTGCTATGGCTTTTTGCTGAGATATTTGCCCAGCTCTTTTTTCAGACCTCTCAAAACGGCTTTTGCCTCTTGATTGTTTATCTTGCTAAGGTCTATATTGAACACCGCCTGGGCTTTTTTTCTAAACAGCGAACTTGACCTTGCGATATTGGCCAGGCCGGCCGCTCCGCTTCCCGCAATTCTCAGTCCCCCTTTTATCACTCCGTACACTTCAAATATTTCCGCTTTGGTTTTTTCGGAAAAATCGGTGCTATTCAGCAAAGAGTTTATTCCTCTCATTACGGTCGTATCTATTTGCAATTGAGCGCCTGTCGCCAATCCGAAATCTTTCGCCGTCGCCGCTTTGCCCATTCGAAGAACCTTATAATATTCGGCTGCATCTTTCCACTCCTGTGTGCCGCCTTTCATGGTTCCGAATACGGATTGAGATACTTTTATCTTTTCAACCGGCGAGAGATCTTTCATCTCTTTGGCCCTGACCCCGTGAGATTTGAATACCGCTTCTATCTTCTCAGCTCTTTCTCGGAGTACCCGTTTGCCGCTATTTTTCATCTCTTCCAGTTTGGTGTTCGTGATTTCGGACAGATTGATATCCGGATCTATCTTTTTCAAATCTTTTTCGAGAGATCTTCTTTCTTCCGTACTCAACGCCCTTCCGCTTTTCTCCTCAACGGCTCCGCCCATGCCGTGTTCCGACATAAACTTGTCCGTTTTGTTTCTTAGACTTGAATCTTCCGCAGCCGCGTCAGCCAATGCATTGACGGCTTCCCACTGCTCTTTGGAAACCGCCATTTTCAGGTTTGCCAGATCTTCGGCATTAAGACCAAAACGTTTCATCGCCTCAACTTGCCTGTCTCCAAGAACTTTGTTTAATCCCTCTCCTTTGGCTCCGATAATGCTCGCTGCGGCTGAAGCGGCCAAAATGGCGTCGTTTCTGACGTTCGCGTCTTTGGAGCTCAGCCCTTCGTATATTTTGTTGAGTGCCCTTCTTTTTGAAGGATCGGCGTCCATAATACCTTTCAGCGTTTTCTTCAGGCTTTCGGCCTTGCTTAGCCCGGCTCCTATTTTACTGATCTCTTCTTGAAGCCTGGCCTCTTTGATATTTTTTGCTCCGGTAGCTTTTATGGTCTCCGATATAGCGACAACTTCGGCCCCTTTGTATTTTCCTGAGGTTTGTACCGTTTCGAGCACTTTACTCAAGTTTTCTTGATTGACGTTTCCTTTCTCGTCTATCACCTCGCCTTTCAGCCCCATGGTTTTGGCTATCGAATTAAGCTCTCCTTTTGCCATCATTAGCGCCATAAGCTCTTTTGAAGAGTCGATTTTACCTTTATTTTCAGGTGAAATAATTTTACTTTGGTGATCTTTATTGACTATATTGGCCGTCTTGTCGAAAGAATTGGCTTCTGCTATACGATTGGCAAGATCTTTTCTGCCTTCTGCCGTATCTGTAGATATACCGAAATATTTGGAAAGTTTTTCCACCGTTTTGGCTTCCGAGCTGTCTTTCGCTATATTTCCGGTAGCAACGTCTTCGGCAAGCTTTTCCCTTTCCTTCTCACTCATTTTGTCCAGAATCTGTCCCGCACTGATCTCTTTTTCTGCTTGGTATGCCGTATTTGTAGATTTCTGTCCGATCGCCTTCTTGACATCTCCGTCCTTGTGAAAAGCTTTATTCACCCCTACTCCATCGCTGACTTGATTAAGCACCTCTCCCTCCGCGCTTTTGGCTATATTATCTTTTCCGGCTTCTTCATAGGCCAGATACCTTCCTCCTATGGCCGAACCGGCGGCTATGCTCAGTCCTTTGTTCAGCTCGGCTATACCTATTTCGTTTATTCCCCTTAGTTTGTTTTCTCTGTTCGTTCTGGAAACCGCTTCCACGGTACTTCTGTCCATATCCACGACATTGGAGTCCATGTTTTTGGTCATGACCGCTCCTACGCTTGCGGTAATGTTTCCAAGCATAAAACCGGACCCTTTGAGTATAAGCCAGGTAAGGGCCGGAAGCGAGGCGTAAAGATATCCGGCCACGGAAGCCATCATCGAAGCGTCGGAAAAAGCCTGGACGGAGTTAAGATAGTTCATTCCGCTGTCCTGGAACATGGCTTTGAAAGGTTCGGAGCTCATAAAAGAGAGAAACATATCCAAAATGGCGGCCGTCGGAGCCCAGAGCTCTATCCAAAGCATGCTCTGCAGGTAATTGAACATGACTTTCAGACCCCCCGGCAAAAGAGTGACCAGGAAGACAAACGGAAAGAAAGCGTAGAGAATGGCTCTGAGGCCCGCCTGGATGTACGGAATTACTTTTGCCATATAGTATCCGGTCCCAAGTGAGCTCAAAGAGAATTCGGCCATACTTTTCCCGGTGGCGTATGGAATTTCTCCCAGCGCTATATTTCTTTTTGCGTCGTACACTTGATTGGCAAGTCCCGCCTGTACAACTATCTGTTTTGCATACGCTTTGGGAACTTGAGCCGAAGAAAATACGCTTCCCGTCAGTATTGCCATGGTTTTTTTGTCCAGATGCCGAAGTTCGGGAACGCAAAAAATATTTTTGTCTTGAATATTGTTTACGGCAATCAAAAAATCGTCAATCAAAGCTCCGCATCTGTACGTGGCCCCGTAAACACTGGCCATCAACTGCGAAGGCTCGATGCCGTTGACTTTCAGCCCGGAATCCACTATGACGTTGCTTTCGTCCGTGATGCCGGAATCCGGGCTGAATGGATGCTTGTAAGTGGCCAGCCTGCCGCTTTTGTAGTCTTTCAGCGTCCGTTTCAGGTCTCCGGTGGAACTGAAGGCGGATATGATTTTAGGTCCGTTTTCCGGGTCGCTGCCTGCAGGAATGAATACGCACTGATTCCATATGACCTTGGCCAGAGACGACATTGAAATATGGCTTGTCGCGGAAGAAGCGAACAGCGTTTGGCCCTGGGTGTTTGCCTCTATGTCGCCAAGGGAGACGGAAAGAAGGTTTTTTATATTTTGAAGATACGCCCCGTAATCGGAGAAAGAGGTTTTGTATAGAATCGGATTCCCGTTTCCGTCGGTAGAAC
>JALWBF010000015.1 GCA_027016055.1 Archaeoglobaceae archaeon
GTGGTCTGTTGGTTGCGCATGTTCAGATTTTAATCGAAAGGTTTGCGGGATTTAGATTTTATTCCGAACTCCCCTACAACCAATTTTTTCAGTTAGCATTTCTGCTCGCTTTCGGTGCGATGGTTGGAGATGCTTTGGGCAGTTTCATTAAGAGGCGTTTCGGAGTTGAGAGGGGAAAATGCTTTCCGGTTCTGGATCAGCTTACGTTCCTCTTAGTCGCTTACGCATTTGCAAGCATTTCCCCGGCTTTCAGCATACTTTTCACGATGAAGATAATGGTCATCGGAATAGTTATAACTCCAGTTTTGCATTTAGTCGTGAACGTCATAGCATACGTTCTAAAGCTGAAGGAGGTTCCTTGGTGAAGGAAAAACTGATCAGAAGGCTTAGAGAAGTTGGAGCACTTAAATTCGGTGAATTTATTCTCTCATCTGGACAGAGAAGCAATGTTTACGTTGACATAAAGCTTGCGTGCACGTATCCAGATATCCTTAAGCTGATAACGGAATTGATGGCTGAAAAAGTCAGAAATCTCGATTTCGATAAAGTTGCGTGCATAGAGCTCGGAGGAGTTCCCTTAGCAGTCTCCCTTTCTCTAAAACTTAACAAGCCGTTGGTTATATTCAGAAAGCAAAAGAAAGATTATGGGATTAGAGATGACTGCATCGGAGTCATCGAAGCTGGGGAGAGGTTTGTCGTTGTTGAGGACGTAACAACCACCGGCAGATCTGCGTTGTCAGTAGTTGAGAGGGTTGAAAGAAGAGGAGGCAACGTTGTAGCGATTTTAAGCGTGGTAAACAGAGGTGCGAAAATTCAGAATCTGATGTCACTTTTAACGCTTGAAGAGCTACTGTAGATCCGAGGAGTTATTATCTCTCTTGCTGTCCGCAAATCTTCGTATGTATCAATTTCAATCCACGGCAATCCTCTCGTGCTTTCGAACGTTAATATTTTACCTTCATCTGTCATCCTCTGGTAGGCAGACTCGTAGAATACGTTTTCACCGTCCGTCTTGATTGTCTTCTTTACGGCATCAAAGAACTCAGAGCTGAAATCATCATCTATCCTTGTAATTCCGATGTATTCACCATCAGCAAACCTTGGATCTATCTCTTTCGAAATTTCTAGGATTCTTTCATCTTCAATTCTTACTTTCATCTCTTCCCATCCCAATTCCTTTCCGAGATCTACGGATAAAACCATTCCCTCCCTTTCAGATTTAAGTAGAGCTCTTAGAATTTCACCGTGAAATAGAACGTCTGAATTCAGTAAAACGAATTTCTCATCCTCAAGTTTATCTCTAGCAAGGTATACACTGTATATGTTGTTAGTTTCGTTGAACCTATCATTGTGGATGTAGTCCGCATTTACCTTTATCTTCTCACCAAACTTTGATACGAACTCTCTGATCTTAGTTGCTTTATAACCCGTAACTATAACAACGTCTTTGATACCAAACCTTCTTAAATTAACCAATATGTGAGCAAGTATCGGTGATCCGCCAACATCTACAAGCGTTTTTGGAACCTTATTTGTTAGAGTACTGAGTCTTTTACCCCTTCCAGCGGCGAGTATAACGGCTTTCATGGAAAAGCTTTAGAATCGTTTTTTATAAGATTTTTGCCATGAGTTCAAGTGGAAATTTCAAATGGGAGTATCTTTTGACAGAATTAGTCTACAGAAGGTTTTCGAAACCTCTTGCAAAGTTTTTAGCGAGGTTCAACATACATCCAAATCACATAACGATCTTGGCAGCCATAATAGGAATAGTTCCAGCGATCCTGATCGCTACGGGCAAATTTTATGAGGCTGTAGCCGTCATACTTGTTTCTCAGATTTTAGACTGCACCGATGGCGACTTAGCAAGGCTAACTGGGCAAGTAACGAGAAAAGGAGCCTATCTTGATAGAGTTTTCGATAGGTTTGTAGACGCTGCCTTGATAACTGGGCTGGTTGCTTTGAATCCCGCAAAGTTTTGGTTAGTGGGTATGGCCGCTCTATTCTTCTCGCTCAGCGTTAGCATGACCAGAGCCATGGCTGAGGCTGAAGGAGCGGTTTGCAAGGTTGGAATTGGCGGAAGGGATACGAGGTTGTTTATAATAATGATCGGCTTACTATTGGGAAGGATCTACGAGACCTTGATCTTGTTGGCAGTCCTGGGGTTCATAACGACTACGCACAGAATAGTCCACACACTTAAGCAGTTGAAATAATTTACTTCATAATTTTCATAACATCTTGTTTGGTAATTATTCCGACTATGCTGCCATCTTCAACAACCAAAACTGCTGGATTCTGAAGTAATAGCTTGGATATTACATCAACGCTTTCAGAAGGGGAAACTTCTGGAAATGGCTTGTCCATACAATCTTTCGCCTTTAGCTTGTTGGCTTTACCTTTTGAAAGTAAAGCTCTTATAATCGAACTTTCAGTTATGCTACCTACAACCCTACCGGATTTCAAAATGGGCATCTGCGATATTCCCTTTTCCATCATTATCTCCATAACCTCCTCAAGAGGAGTTTCGGGAGTCGCATAGATTACCGGGGAATTCATGACATCCCTAGCTGTGATCTTCTTTCCCTCAAGTTCATCCAGAACCTCAAAAATTCTCTTAACGAGCGAAAGCTTTGGGTCAATAGTTCCGGACTCTATTCTTGCTATTAGCGGTTGGCTAACGCCTACGAGCTTTGCCAACTCCTTTTGAGTCAAACCCAATTTCTTTCGTCTTCTCCTTATTTCCTCAAGATCGAACATCGTATTTTAGGTTTATCCTAAAATATTTTGAACTTTTTGGGGTTCGAGGTTGGCGGAACTACACTCAACGGAACGCCGTATGCTTTTATTACTTCCACATTTACAATTTAACGCAAAGATTTATAATCCTTTTTACGTATGTGTTACTATGAAGATGACGGTTCAAGTGGATGAAGAACTCGGCAGAAAGTTTAGAGCTAAGGTGATCGAGATCAAAGGTAACAAAAAAGGTGCTTTGAGCGAGGCTATAGAAGAGGCTATAAAACTCTGGCTGGAAAAGTATGGTTAATTCTACGTTTTTCCATGAAAATCGGAACCGCTCGCAACGGCAAAGCTTGAAATTTCGGTTCTACAGATTTCGCACCGTTCGTTGACGCATGAGCATTCCATCTGCAGCGTCGTATGATTTACTCCCTTCATCCTCAGCATTTCCTCTATCCTCCACCTCACCTCATCAGCATCTTTAAGAGAAAGACAGCAATCAAGCATTACGTGGCATTCGAAATGGATGTTGAACTCATCTATCTGCCAGACGTGAACGTGATGTACATCCTTGACACCGGGGATTTTCTTTATAGCGGATGTTATCTCCTCTACATCTATACTTTTGGGAGAGAACTGCATGAGTATTTCAATACACCTTATGCATATCTTCGTGCTATGAATGAGCATTTGAACCGCTATAACGACAGCAGTGACGGCATCGATCCAGTAATATCCGAGCGAAACAGCGAATCCGGCAAACATTACGAGTGTCGATAAAGCTGTATCCATTAGAAGGTGGAGTCTGACCGCTCTCGCGTTTAAACTCTCGTCGTTCCTAAGGGAAAGGTATCCGATGGCGTTCAGCGGTATGGCTATGCTGGCTACTATGATCATGTATGAACCGACTGGCTTGGAAGCTTTGATCTTCAACAGTATGTTGATGGATGCGAATGCGATAATTCCGGCATTCAACAGAGCTGATAGAACCTTTGCCCTTAAATAACCATAGCTCCTCCTCTGATCGGGTTTTAAACTTGAGAGATACGAGGAAACGGCAGCAACTCCCAAGCAGATGAAATCGCATAAATTGTGTATGAATTCGGCAAAAAGAGCGGAGCTACCTGAAATGGTATAAAAATAAAACATTAAGGATGCTATGAGTATATTTATAAAAGCTACAAAAATGAATCTTTTCGTTCTCATATTAAATTTCGGGGGGCTTTGTTCCAATAATAACCCGCTTTCCGATTTCATCCTCAACATCCTTTGCAAGTTTTTCCAGATCTATGTTGCAGTATCCGGTTTTGACCGCTTTAACTATGCATGAGGCTATGAATACGACGTCGTATTCCACTCCTATCTGCTTCAGAACCAAGTTCAGGTTATTCAGTTTCGGAACTACGAGCCCGGGACAACCTCCGCAGCTAGTCCATGCAGCTATTTCCACATTATCGAACTCACCGAATTTTCCAGCCTTCAAAGAAAGAGCTTTGAAGCACCTCGCGCATCCCATGCATATCCTATCCCTTATCTTTTCGCAACAGACCACAACCGCCTTGACCATGACAATTTATCTATTGATTTTAATATTTAAACTTTTCCGAATTCTAAGATTAAACTAAAAACAATAAGCACTGAAAAAGTATATATATTCTACGGAGATAGCAAGATGGTATGCCGTCGTTAATAATGGTCTCGATAGTCGCATTTATAACAGCGTTCGTATTCGGCTTGGGCGGTCTCGGCTCGGCGGTAGCTTTAATTCCCATACTCGTCTTTATCGGCGTTCCTTTTCCGATAGCGAGATCAACTGGTCTGTTTACGAATTTCATCTCGACATCATCCATCACAGCCCACAATATTAAACACGGCAAGGTGAATTACAGGTTAGCCTTGCCGGTGGTTGTAGCTTCCATTCTATTTGCTCCAATTGGCGCCTATGTGTCTTTTGCCGTTCCAGAAAGGATTGTCGGAATAGCATTTACGGCTTTCCTCTTCTTTGCCGGAACCATGGTCTTTGTTCCGAAAAAGAGGGAGTTTTACAGAAGTGATAGCCCCATACTCGTTCCGGCACTCGTTGGTGCATTGGCCGGTTTCTTTTCGGGATTGCTTGGCATCGGCGGTGGTGGGATAATATCGCCGATGCTGATATTATACGGCTTCGATCCGAAAATAGTAACTACTGTAACCGCACTCAGCGTTCCTTTCAGCTCCTTTACGAGCTTCTTGGCATATTGGAAGCTGGGAGGAGTTGACTGGGCGCTTATGCTTTCCGCGGCAATTCCGGCTGTTTTTGCTGGATACTCCGCTGGATACGTAACTCACAGA
>JALWBF010000016.1:0-10088 GCA_027016055.1 Archaeoglobaceae archaeon
AAGACCTTTTCAACGACACCCCTTTGGTGAGGTTCGGCTCTTCTAACGCACATCGGTTTTAGAACCATCTTGTAAACTTCGATCCTCGGCTTCCCGATGGATCGTTCTATAAGTCGAACGGTTACGCCGGATTCATCGACCTCCATAAGCTCATCCGGAAGAAGTTCTCCGAAGGGAACATTTAGAGCATTTGCTATAGTCCATAATGTTGAAATCGTCGGATTAATTTTACCGTATTCGATTGCCGATAAAGTTGATTTGGAAATTCCGGCAATTTCCGCAAGCTTGGATAAAGAAATACCCCTTTTCTTTCTTAGCATCGCAATTCTCCTTCCTATTGATGCGGATACATTTCTACCTTCATTCATTATATTCAACCCCAATATCTTTTCGTTCATTATACAGAACAAAGATATATAAAAGTTGCCCGTTAGTTTAAATTCGATCACGTCGAACAGAAGGATAACTTCTTAAGCAAAAAGGCAGTCGTGCTGATATGAAGAAGTTAGTCGTCATGAGCGGGAAGGGTGGAGTCGGTAAGAGCACCGTAGCCGCTAACATTGCGTTTGCCCTTACGATGAAGGGTTATAGGGTCGGACTTCTCGATAGCGATCTGCACGGTCCGAGTATTCCGAAGATACTCGGTTTGGAGGATCTAAAGGGTTTGGAGGTTGTTGATGGTAAACTCAAACCCGCAGAAGTTAACGGGCTGAAAGTTGTATCTATTCAGTTTCTCCTACCTTCGAAGGATTCTCCGGTTATCTGGAGAGGGCCTATGAAACACAAGTTCTTGGAGCAGATATTCAACGATGTGAACTGGGGGGAACTGGATTACTTGGTAATAGACTGCCCGCCGGGAACCGGAGATGAGATAATAAGCATCTTTCAGCTTGCTAAGCCTGATGCGGCTGTGATAGTAACCACACCGCAGAGCGTTGCGCTTGAAGATGTTAAGAAAGCAATAAACTTTGCGAAGAAGGGTGTTCAGAAGATATTCTTAATAGAGAACATGAGCGGTCTAATCTGTCCCCACTGCGGAAACAGGATCGACGTCTTCGGCGTTGGAGGTGGCAAGAAGCTTGCTGAGGAAACCGGAGTAAAGTTCTTGGGTTCAGTTCCGCTCGATCCTGAGATAATGAAGAGTTGCGAAGACGGAAAGCCGTTCGTTAAACTTGATGTGAATTCCGCTAAGCTGTTTAAGGAAATAGTCGATAAGCTGGTTCAGGAGGTTTGATATGTTCGATCTTCACATCCATTCCATTTATTCCGACGGAACGGCAAGCGTGGATGAAATAGCAAGGAAGGCTAAGGAAATGGGAATGAAGGTTATAGCGATCGTTGATCATTCCGTAGAACACAGATTGGGGATAGATGAAAGTAAAGCAAAGCAGAGGCAGGCTGAGATTGAGGAAGCCATGGACAGATACGATATAAAGATTTTGAGCGGTATCGAATGCGGAATTCTGCCGGATGGAGAAATATTACTTCCAAATTTCGAGTTCGATTTGGTAATAGCATCCATCCACGATTTTCTTTCTGTTGATGAATACTACCATCGGGTTAAACGTTGTTTGGAGAAGTTTGGTGATACTGTAGATGTTTTGGGGCATCTACATTCCGACAGATTCGGTTCAGCCGGAAGGGATTTCGTGCAGGACGTTGAGATAATAGACCTCCTTCTCGAAACAGACACGGCAATAGAGATAAACACGACGCATATGGCACCGCCTTTGGATTTCTTGGAGATGTGTTCCGGAAAACCTCTCAAGTATTCCGTCGGAAGCGATGCCCACACGCTTGAGAAGGTTGGAGACGTGAAATGGGGTTTCGAGATTGCGAGAAGATATTTGAAAAAAGGAGAACCCGTAATTAAAATTTGACCGTTTTCCTGAGCTCCAAATCGAGCAGAATCATCGAAACTATTGCAGTTACTAAAGAGAATGCGAGCAGACATCTTGAAACGTTTTCGTTAATCGAGTATGCAAGCACGGATGTGAGATAAAACATCATAAAAACCAAAAAAGCGAGTAAGGAAGGTCTCATGTTAACCGGAACAACTATTAAATTTAGTATTCTGATGTATCTCGCGAGCTTTAGGAGAATTATAGATATCACAAGTGCCAGTATCGCTATTGCAACATCAACCGCGAACTGTGGAATATCTATCTTTTCTTCAAATACGATCCAAAGCACAGTTATATAAAAAGGTATGTTGATACAGTCCTTGCAGAACGTGATGGTTGCAGCGGATTTTAGTATTGTGTTCAGCAAAACGACATTGAAGATCAGAACGTAGAGTATCGAAACGAAGTTGACGATAGGTTCGAGATACTTCAGTTGCTGAACTAAAACTATGGCCTTTGCTATCATTATCGTTGCTAAGGCGGATAAAGCATGAAACGTCTCCTTAACCTTCCAATTTAAGTTTAGAACGTCGGATTTACTTATGATGGAGTAATTTACCAGCGCAATTACGAATCCAATTACACATATAATCATAACAATTATTGACACAATTTCCATTGTTGTGCTGGAATATTCACTCTTAATTAGCTTTTCGAAAGTGATTTTATCCATGCGGGGGACTGACATCCATGGGTAAGACAATTGCTGAAAAGATACTGAGCGAAAAGAGCGGAAAAGATGCATACGCCGGAGATCTGGTTGTTGCAAGGATAGATCAGATCGCCTTGCAGGATGGAACTGCACCGCTTGCAATAAGAAGGATAAGGGAGTTGAATAAGCCTGTTGAAGCATCGGATAGAACGCATTTCTTCATCGATCACGCGGCCCCTTCGCCGAGAAAGGAGCTTAGTAACGATCACAAGCTTATAAGGGAGTTTGCGAAAGAGATAGGAGCGGACTTCAACCCGCCGGGGGAGGGAATAATCCATCAGCTCATGGTCGAGAGATACGTAAATCCCGGTGATTTAGCCGTCGGAGCGGACAGCCATACATGCATGTATGGTGCCTTAGGAGCCTTCGCAACCGGAATGGGTTCTACGGATATAGCCATAGCAGTCGTTTTAGGCAAGAACTGGTTCAGGGTTCCGGAAACCTTCAGAATCGAGATAAATGGCAAGTTGCCGAAAGGAGTCTTTGCTAAGGATTTGATTCTTCACATAATAGGCAAGTTGGGCGTTGACGGAGCAACTTACAAGGCTCTGGAATTTCACGGCGATACCGTTGATTCCATGGATATGGATTCCCGTTTCACCATGGCTAACATGGTCGTCGAATGCGGGGCGAAGGTAGGTCTTTTTAAGACGGACGAAGTTACTAAGAGGTTTCTGGCGGAAAGGGGTAGAGAAGATAAGTTTAGAGAGATAAAGCCTGATGAAGATGCGGAGTATGAGAGGGAACTTTACTTCGATGCGGATATCGAGCCGATGGTTGCGAAACCCCATAACGTGGATAACGTCGTGAGCGTCAGCGAGGTTGAAGGAACTAAAGTCGATCAGGTTTACATCGGCACGTGCACGAACGGCAGGCTTTCGGATATAGAGATAGTTGCAAAGATTCTTAAGGGAAGGAAGGTGGCTAAAGACGTTAGGCTTATCGTAGCCCCGGCGAGCAGAGAAATATATCTTAAAGCTATGGAACTCGGATACCTTAAAGTTATAGTCGAAGCCGGAGGAGTGATTATCCCGCCCGGCTGCGGACCTTGCGTTGGAATACACATGGGAGTTCTTGCGGACGGAGAGGTATGCGTATCAACGCAGAACAGGAACTTTAAGGGGAGAATGGGAAATCCGAACGCATTCATATACTTGGCTTCCCCGGCAACAGCCGCAGCTTCGGCTATAAAGGGTGAGATTGCCGATCCGAGAGAATTTCTATAATTTTCTTTTAACTTCTATCGCGTATCCCCTATCCATTTCGACCATTTCGATTCCAGTCATGATCGCCCTTCCCACTCCGATGAGTTCGTCGTTGTAAAAGACGACGATATCGTTCGGTCTTATCCTTTCGTCAGCCTCCTTAACGCCGACGGCAAATATCATACCTTTAGGCTCAAAGTTATCTATTCTAACTGTGTAAGCATTTTTCTCAAGCATTAGCTTAGCCAAAGGCATGTATACGTCGAGCATACCGTAGTTAACGTCTATCCTTGCTATTCTATCCTTTCCCTTAAACAGTTCAAGATTCGGATACCTGCCTTTCACCTTTAAATTATCACCCAGCTCTGACAGCTCGATTCCGAACTGATACCTAAGCATGTGTTCGAAAATCGATAGGTATAGATCGAAATCCCGTTTGGCAACGCATTCCAAAGCTTTTCTTAGATTGTTCAGGGATTTTTGTGAAGTAACTTCTCCTTCGGCCGTGAAGATAACATCGATTCCTAAGCTCTCCACAACCTTCTTATATCCGCCTTCAACGTGGGCGATTATAACATCAAACCTTCCCTTCTCGATAAACTTGGCAAGCTTCTCCGCAACAAATCTGATTTCATCTCCGCTCCAGTAGCCTGTGACAGGAACATCGTAATTTATCGCCGGATAAGTTAGCTCGAAAACCCTCGGAACGACCAAGGGGGAAGAAACTATTATCTCCTCTACACCGCTCAGCAAATCGCCCAAATAAGATCTAATCTTAGAATGTGATCTGGAAAGCATATACGGCTTCCTTGCCGAGCAAGGTAAGATCAGCAACACCTCGCTCTTCGGCTTGTAAGCATCGATAGCCCTCTCAAAGAACGTGAAAACTTCGTATCTGCTGAAAGAATCTTCACTCGTCGGAGTAAGCTTCGATTTCTTGAATACGGCGCAGTATCGCTTGAAGAATTCCGGGTTTTCGTCTCCTATCCTCAGCATCGCCGTAAGCTCCGGATCGAACTTCGCATGGGCTTCCACAAAATTTCTTAGATTCTCGCTTCTGATCTGCTCCTTGATAAGCTTTATCTGCCTTTTCATAACTGCGGTGTTGTGCTTCGCAATTAGCTCTTCATCCAAGTCCTTAACGCTATGATTTCGACATATCTCGCAGTTGCACGGAAGCGATTTGAGGGATTTAAGCTCGAACTCGCAGTTTTCTAACATGTATATCCCTTCGTAAGCCTTAACGATCGGCAGTATGTTGTCCACGATATCCACTCCGAAGTAAACGAGCAAAGGAAGGTTTTTCGGCGTTGCCAAAGCCGGAGTATAGAGAGGCTTAAAGCTATCATTCCTAAGCTTTATCAACGTTTCAACCAGCTTCCTCGGACTTAAAACGCTCAATCCGGTGGCAATTATGAAATTTTTATCCTTACCCTTCAGAACCTCAAACCTCTTCGGATCTATATCCCTGAGAACGTATGGAGCGATTCCGAAATCCATCGAGCCTATCAGATCCTCGAATTCATATCTCTCAAGAAAATCGATCATGAGAGGGACTTCGAACTTCCTTCCGTCAATCTCAAGCTTGCCTATTCTCGCAACTCCATCCCTCTTCTCAAGGCTTATCATGCTTAACCACCGCATTTTCCGGCAGATCCTTCAAAAACTTAAGCCACTTCCCGCTCGCAACTATAACGAATCTCTTATCGCTGTGGTGATCCAAAAACTTCTTTAAGCCCCTCACAGCGATCTCAAGCGCCTCGTCCTCCAAAAGTTCGGATGGCGGGATTTCGGCATGTCCGGCTGGATAGGACTCGAGCATCTCTATCGGCACAACGCCAAAGGCGGGTTTTAGGTAAAAATCGGCTAAAACACCTTCATCCGTCGAAATTATTATCTCATCCTTATCCGGAAGTTCCACGTTCAGCACCCTCTCGTGATGCCTTAAAACTGCCGGTCTGTAGCAACTTTCGACTCCGGAGTAAAGGAAAGAATGCTTCATCGATGGATCGTATTGCTCCAAAAGCCATCCGTATTCCCTTATCTGCCTCCATGCGAACAGAAGGTTCGGATGACTTCTTATCCTGCACTCGACGAGCTCGAATAGGTTATTTTCCTTTATAGCCTGCTTTATCCTCCTTATCTCCTCGAAACTCACCCATAGGTTGTGTTCCGCTATGAGCCTTTGCCTTTCCTCCTTATCCATACCCCTCAACTCTTCTGGAGTGTATTCCAAGCATACTGGGCACGAGCATGGAAAGTATTGCAATTCCTCGAGCTTTTTCGTGCCGTATGGCGTTAAATATCGATCGTCTTTGGCGTATAAAGCGTATGCTGCGGAATCGAAAAGGTCGCAGCCCAAAGCAACTGCCAAGGCAAAAACCATCGGATGTCCGGCTCCGAAAAGGTGAACGGGGGCATATGAAGGAAGAACTGATTTTACCTCCAAGATTATTTTTACGAGATCGTAAAATCTGTAGGTATCCATCAGCGGAACTATACCGCCTATCGGATAAACGTCTCCACCCATCCTTACGACTTCTTCCGCACACCTCCTTCTCAAATCTATATGCGTCGAACCCTGAATCGGAAGAGCCAAAAGCCTTTCTCCTCTTTCGAGTTTCAAAGCTTCCTTCTCCCTTTTCAGTGTTTCCTCAAGATCGCTTAAAGCTGTGCCGTAATCCGCATCCGGTGGAGTTGGAATATCTAAGGGAACGATTATATCCGAATCTATATCTATCTGAAACTTGAGAATCTCCTCGTTCGATATTTCGACGTCTCCGTAAACCATAAGCTGGTAGCTACCGCTGTCTGTCATCACGGGCATATCTACTTCCAAGACTTCATGAATTCCCTTTTTAATCGCTTTCTCTCTTAGCTCAGGCGTTCGATAAACTATGTATGCGTTCGTGATGACGATTTCAGCTCCGAACTTCTTCATATCCTTAGCCGGAATTAGCTCGATGTTTGGATTTATCACCGGCATAAGTGCCGGTGTTTCTATCTTGCCGTGCGGTGTTTCGAGTCTTCCAATTCTACCCATGGCATCCTTATCCAGAATCTCGAATCTCTGCATTATAGCCAAGTTCATACTGAGCTATAAAACGTTTAGCAAGATCAAGGCTAAGAGGAATTCTATGAAGGATGCTGCGAAAAGCGGGATCAGATAGTTTCCGCCGAGGATCTTAAAGATGAAGGCTATTGCGAGCGGTAGACAAATTATTATGAAGCCGGGGATCATCAAAAATACGAGAGCTCCGAGACCGGAGTATAGATCCCTCCTTATATTCATCTTCTCCGCTATTATTAGCACGATGACAGACATTGCAAACACGGAAAGAGCCATGGATGCTTCGATGAAGAAGTTCGGCATCTTTCCCCTAAGAATAAATATTAAATCTATCACGCCGACGGAAATCAGATAGATAGCTACGACGAGCAAGGTTTTAGCCGTTATCAGCGTTTTGGGCTTAATCGGCAGGATTTTTGTTATGCCTTCCTTCTCCAAGCCGTGGAGGGAATACGTCACCATGACGAGGAATGCAGATATGACCACTATAGCCGTCGGTATACTTCCGTGTGAAAGGATGAGGGCCTCCATTATCGGTAGCAAGACCAAGAAGCAAAGCGCCGGGGATCTTGAAATAAGCCTTGTGTCCTTCTTAAGGAATGCGACCGTAGGGCTTGAAATTTTAAGCTTCGGCTCAACTACTTCAACATCCCATTCGAATTTCGTGAATATCTCCGTTATCTTCGATGTCGCCCGCTTCAACGATAGATAAGCCAGAATGGACCAAATTGCCATACCCAAAAACGCATTTGGAGTTTTGATGTTCGAAGACAGAAACGCAAAGCAGAACGGATACAGAAACGAAAGTATCTTACTGTTCGACATCACAAAACTTGAATAAGCTTCGGCACTTCTGTAAAGCCATCCCATAGTGCTCGCGAACGCGTAGAATGAGAAGAATGCGAAAGCCCATACAACGTAATATAAAATCCTTATTATACTCTTCCACCCGGAACCGGTTGCGATCTTCGAATAAAACGCCCTTGAAAGGTATACAACTAACCCAATCGCAAAGCTTTCGGAAACCAAGAGTCCGATGAAGGCTGGTGCCGATGATAAAGGTGATCTGACGATCATCGCAACGAGAAAAACGATCGTGACCATTATTATGGGTATATCAAATATCCTGAAGAAGGTCATGAATACTATCTTTGATATCTCATCTCTGCTGAGGGGTAAGGTGTATAGGATGTCGAAGTTCTGAGATGTGAAGGCTGTGGTAGCTTGAAGGAAGAAGAATGCAAGCAGGAAAGTGATCATGGCGTAAAATATGACGAAATCCATTACGTTCGATCTGAATGCCGTATAGATCGCCATCACCGACAGCATCAAGGCTAGGAACATCTTGTTGATGAGCATCGACCTCTTGGCCGATCTGACCAATTTTTCCAAATTCTTATGGGTCCGAATTTCGTAGATCGATCTGAAAACCAAATCCCCGTAGAAGTATCCCGAGATCCTCCAAAGTTCCCTAAGAGATGGCATCCACGATCTCCTTAATTCCCTCATACTGTCCCGTAAGCTTAAGGAAGATGTCCTCCAAAGAACCCTCAACACTTGCAAGCTCCTTAAGCTCTTCTATCGTCCCTTCGGCGATTATCCTACCTTTATTTATAACCGCAATTCTGTCGCACAGGCTTTCGGCTATTTCCATTATGTGCGTGGAAAATAAAACAGCCCCACCCTTCTCAACATGCCTCTGCATCAGCTCCTTTAGAATCCTTGAAGATCTGGCATCCAAACCGTTTAAGGGTTCATCCAGAATGAGAAGGGGAGGATCGTGAATGAGTGCGGAGATAACGGAAACCTTCTGCTTGGTTCCCATGGAAAGAGTGGCAATGGGTTTGTTCACGAACCTTTCGATACCGAATGCCCTTATCAAGGTCTTAACCTTTTCAACGTTTCCAATCCTTCTGACAGATGCCACGAACTCGAAGAACTCGAGCGGTGTTAGGGATTCGAGAAGCATGAACTCTTCAGGCACGTAGCCTATGAGATTCTTCGTTTCGATGCCTACGGGCTTCCCCAAAACCTCGATTTTGCCCTCGAAATCCACGAGTCCAACTATTGCTTTTATCGTAGAGCTCTTACCAGCACCGTTCGGTCCGAGTAAGCCGAATATTTCCCCCTCATCAACTCTGAAAGATATATGATCGACTGCAACCGTATCGCCGTAGCGAACGACGAGATTTTCGACGGTCAATACGGACATTGATCTTAAAAAGTTTAAAATTTATAAAAATTTTACCACTTCTCCCAATGCGTTAGGTATTCTATTGGATACCTCTGCCTCGGCTTCGGAAACTCATCCGGATAGCCTATCGGAATTATCGCCATGGGTCTTGCATAAGCCGGAATGTCCAAGATGTCGGAAACTTCGGCTTCATCGAAGGCACCAACCCAAACCGCTCCCAATCCGAGCATGTGGACTGCCAGAAGTATGTTCTCTATCGCAGCCGTGGCATCTTGCTCCGCGTAAAGCCTTCCTCTGTCTCCGTAAACCCTCATCGATCTGGGATAATTTGCACAGACAACAACAACCACCGGAGCTTCGGCTATAAACATCTGATTTAAAGATGCCTTAGCGAGCTTAAGCTTTGTAACGGGATTTTTGACCACTATGAAATCCCTCGCCTGCAAATTGCCGGCTGAGGGTGCTGCGTTTCCGGCTTCAAGAATCTTTTTAATAATCTCATCCGGAACCTGCTTCGGCTTGAATCTCCTTATGGATACCCTCGTAAATATGGCTTCGAGGCAATTCTCGTATGTCATGGGTTAAGCTTGCTCTTCGCGATTAAATAATTTTCAAAAGTGGAATGGAAAATTTTAAAGTCCTTTTGATTTGCCTACGTTCATGAAACTTCTGCTCATCCATGCCGATTACATCGAATACGAGCCGAAAAAGAAGACCAAGATCGCAGAACCTTTTGAGGGGAAGGGAGAACGCATTGATGAGGCTTTGGTCGTGTTCACTGCCGTTGAGAAAGGAGACAACGAGGCTGTTGTAGATAAAGCTGTTAAGGAAATTGCGGATGTAGCCAAGAAGGTTGGAGCTGAAAGGATAGTCGTTTATCCTTACGCTCACCTCTCATCGGATTTAGCCGATCCGGATACCGGAATTAGGATTCTCAAGCTTTTGGCTGAGAAGCTTTCGAAGGATTTTGAAGTTCACAGGGCTCCGTTTGGCTGGTATAAGT
>JALWBF010000016.1:10098-18900 GCA_027016055.1 Archaeoglobaceae archaeon
TATGAAATAGCGAAGAGGAGGGCTGTGGATAAGATTCCGCCGCACGTGGAATTAATGCGAAGGTTGCAGATCGCAGATTACGAGCCGGCATCCGATTCGGGACATCTGAGATATTATCCGAAGGGGAGGCTGATTAAGAGTCTTCTCGAGGAGTTCGTTACTCTTAAGTGCATCGAATACGGAGCGATGGAAGTTGAGACGCCGATAATGTTTGACAGAAGTCATCCAACGCTTAGGAGATATTTGGAAAGATTCCCGGCAAGGCAATACATACTTAAGGGTGATAAAAGGGAGTTCTTCCTTAGATTTGCGGCATGCTTCGGGCAGTTCTTGATAGCCCACGATTCCGTTATCACATACAGGAACCTTCCGGTCAGACTATACGAATTAACGAGATACTCCTTCAGAAAGGAGCAGAGGGGTGAATTGGTCGGTTTGAGAAGGCTAAGGGCTTTCACTATGCCCGATATGCATACGATAGTTAAAGATATGGAGCAGGCTAAGGAAGAATTTTTTAGGCAATACAAGTTGGCCGTGGAAGTTTTAAGGGAGATTGGTCTCGAACCTGAAGATTACGAGGTGGCTATTAGGGTTACGAGGGATTTCTACGAGGAGAACAAGGAATTCGTCCACTCGCTCGTCGACATCCTTAAGAAACCGATACTTGTTGAGATGTGGGATCAGAGGTTCTTCTACTTCGTGCTAAAGTTCGAGTTCAACTTCGTCGACGCTTTGGATAAGGCTTCAGCGCTTTCAACCGTTCAGATAGATGTTGAGAATGCCGAAAGATACGACATCAGCTATGTGGATGAAAATGGAGAAAAGAAAAGACCTATAATTCTGCACTGCTCCGCAAGCGGGGCTATAGAGAGATGCATATACGCTTTGCTTGAGAAGGCTCACATGCAGGCTGAAAAGGGGATTCTTCCGATGCTTCCGGTATGGCTTTCCCCGACTCAAGTTAGGGTTATTCCGGTTTCTGAGAGGTATCTGGATAAGGCTATTGAAATTGCCGAAGAACTGAGAAGACGTAAGATTAGGGTTGATGTCGACGACAGGGACGAAACGTTGGCTAAGAAGATAAGGGAAGCCGGGAGGGAATGGATTCCGTATGTAGCTGTTGTAGGAGAAGAAGAAGTCAGGGGAGGGTTTTTGACCGTCACGATCCGAGCGGAATCTACGCTTAAAGAGCAGAAAAGGGTTAGGATGAGCGTCGATGAACTGGCGGAAAGGATAAGAAGGGAGTGTGAAGGTAAGCCGTTTAAACCCCTGCCCCTGCCGATGTTGCTATCTCAAAGACCATCGTTCAGATGAGGTGATAAGATGGATGAATACGGGGCGAGTTTGATAAAAACGTTCGTTCCGATAATACTGGGCTGCATAGCGGGGGTGATCTCATACATCATTACGGATGGAATTAGATCGAGGGATCCCCTCGGAATAATTGTTTTGGTGTTCTTAATCTACGTAAACAAGTTCTTGCTACCGAAGCTTGGCGTGAGTGTGGAGGGAAAAGATTGGGCTGGAATAACCTTTATGGCTTTTGCGAGTTGGTATATAACTTGGACGTTTTTACTTAACATTTAAAAAACCAAAAAATTTTATTCCGAATATTATATTACGCTTTATGGATAGGTTAACCGCGATACTGATAGCGTTTTTGGTTGGAATCTTTGGCGTGGCTGTTGCAATAGCCCATTACTTCGGATTGTTGTTTTTGATCAGATTGATCTTAGGTTTGTGCTTCTTAGGACTTGCAATGATCTTTGCGGTGATGCTGGGAATTCTCGTTTACGCGAAATCATTCAAATATGCATCGCTATCGGCAATAGGATTAATTTCATCGGCATACGCTGTCTATCAGTGCTATACATGGAGGAACCCCATACAAGTTTTGTATATAATAATAGCATACGTGATCGTGCTTATCTTCGGAGTCTGGTGGATTTCGGAGCCGGATTTAAGCATAATTGAGAGGTTAAGGAGTGCAGCCTCACTTGAGAGATCGGGAAATTTCAGAGCGGCTGCAAGGAAGTTCGAGAAAAAGGGAGACTATGCCAAAGCTGCGGAGTGCTATTTGAAGGCTGGGATGCTCGAATCCGCTGCGTGGTGCTATGAAAAATCGAAAAATTATGCAAAAGCAGCTGAGCTTTATGAAAGGATAGCTAAAGAAAAGGGAGAATCATACTACTGGAAGGAGGCGCACGAATTTTGGAAGAAAGCCGGAGATAAGGTTAGAGCGGCAAAATGCTTGGAGGAATATGCGAAGGAGGAGCCGTGGTTCTGGGAGGATGTTGCAAAGCTTTACGAAGAGTGTGGAAAGAGGGAAGAGTCCGAGAGGGCTTGGAAGAAAGCTCTCGAGTATTACATAAGAGAAGCTCAGGAGGAGGGAGTCTTCTGGGAGGATGTTGCGAAGATATATGAGAGGTTGGGGGAAAAAGAGAAGGCAAAGGAAGCTTGGGTGAAGTATGCAAAATACTGCGAGAATGAAGCCGAAAAGGATCCGGCTTGGTGGAAGCATGTAGCCGAAGCTTACGAGAAATTGGGAGATAAGCAGAAGGCTGAAGAAGCCAAGAAAAGGTATGAAGAATATAGGAAGTCGAGGACTACGTAAATTATCCGAAGCCGGACTTAGCTCAATAAACTTTAATTTTTTTGGATGAAATCATAGTTAATGGATGAAGCGATAAAGGCCGGGAAGATATCCGTAATTGCAAACGTCATTCTAACGATAGCTAAGGGATTCACCGGAATCTTAGCCGGTAGCACGGCACTTATAGCAGATGCCCTTCATTCTCTCGTTGATGTTCTCGGTTCTGCTCTCGTTTGGATTGGAATTAAGATCGCACAGAAACCGCCGGATGAGTCCCACCCATACGGGCACTTTAAAGCAGAAAGTCTTGCTGAGCTTGGGGTGGGTTTGATAATCGTCTTTACGTCCCTTTCGATCTTGATTGAAGCCGTGAACAACCTAATAACAGCAGTTAAGCCGAGTTTCGAGTTTTACGCCCTAGCGGTTGCGCTGGCATCTGCGGTTGTGAACGAAGCCCTTGCGAGGTATAAAATATCTGTCGGAATAAAGACGAAATCCTCATCTCTCATCGCTGAGGGAAAGCACTCAAGAACGGATACGATTTCAAGCTTATCGGTCGTTTTTGGATTTATACTTGTTTACTTCGGATATTGGTGGGCTGACGCTGTCGTTGCTATTGCCATATCGATTTTGATCCTTCAGATGGGTGGCAAAATCCTGAAAAATGCCATAGATGTCCTTATGGATAAGGTCGATGAGGAGCTCTCTTTGAGAATTAGGAAGATAATTGAGGGTATTGAAGGTATAAAGTCCGTCGATTTCGTTGCTGTTAGGGGAACTTGGAGGAGCAAGATAGTTGAAGTCCACTTCACCGTGAGTTCCGAAGTCGGAGCGGAGCAGATAAACGAGATAATCAGTAAAATTGAAGGGCTGAAGGATAGCTTTTCGGAGATAGTTAAAATAATTCCAGTTGTAAAGATTTCAAAGGAAATAAGAAGAATTGCCATCCCGGTGGATGAAAACGGAAACTATGTAGGAGATTTAAATGCAAGGTTCTTTAATATTATAGATTTGAAGAGCGGAAGGTCTTGGAAAATTCAAAACGATTTTTGGAACGCTCAGAAGATGAAGGGCTACCTGATAGCCGAACTTCTAAGCAGGAATAAGGTAGATGCGATTGTGGTCAGAAGAATCGGAGAAGGAGCGAAAAATCACTTGAAAAGCAGAGGAATTATGATAAAGCTTGTGGATAATTTAAGCAGTTTGGATGATATAATTACAAAGCAAAATTAAACTTAGCTCTCCAAAACTATCTCGATGTTCACGTCCTTCGGCACCTGGATCCTCATGATCTGTCTCAAAGCCCTTTCATCCGCTGCGATGTCTATCAATCTCTTGTGAATTCTGAGCTCCCAGTGGTCGTATGTCTCGCTTCCTTCCCCATCCGGAGCCTTCCTAACCGGAATCACAAGCCTCCTCGTCGGTAACGGGATCGGTCCGCTGATCTCAACGCCCGTCTTTAAGGCGATCTCTTTTATCTGGTTGCAAATCTTATCCAAATCCTTCGGATTCAATCCGGAAAGTCTGATCCTCGCTTTCGGACCTTTTATCGCCATAAAAAATCACCCAAAATAAAAAATGGGAAGTTACTTCCTCGGTGTTACGTCGATAACCATTCCAGCAGCAATCGTCATACCCATGTCTCTGACGGCGAATCTGCCGAGCGGTGGGATGTCTTTGACCTTCTCAATTACCATAGGTCTTGTCGGCTCAAGCTTGACGATAGCCGAGTCACCTGTCTTGAGATACTGCGGGTTCTCCTCCTTTACTTGTCCGGTTCTCGGGTCGATCTTCTTGATGAGTTCAACGAATCTGCATGCAACCTGTGCGGTGTGAGCATGAACTACCGGCGTATAGCCGACGGTTATTGCAGTAGGATGCTGCAAGACTATGATCTGAGCCGTGAAGTCCTTCGCAACCGTCGGCGGGTTGTCCGGATGTCCGGCAACGTCTCCTCTCCTGATGTCCTTCTTGCTGACGCCTCTGACGTTGAAACCGATGTTGTCTCCCGGATAAGCCTCCTTAAGTGGCTCGTGGTGCATCTCAATGCTCTTTACTTCACCAACAACTCCCGGAGGCTCGAATATTACCTTGTCACCGACCTTAAGCACACCGCTCTCAACTCTGCCAACCGGAACCGTTCCGACACCCTTGATCGAGTAGACATCCTGAACGGGAATTCTGAGCGGCTTGTCTACAAGCTTCTCTGGCGGCTTGAGTAAGTCGAAAGCCTCGAAGACTGTCGGACCATTATACCAAGGCATCTTGTCGCTCCTCTTGTAGACGTTGTCACCGTAATAGGCTGATGCCGGAATGAACGGAATCTCATCGATCTTATAACCAACAGCCTTAAGAAGCTTAGCAACGGCTTGCTTAACTTCCTCATACTTCTTCTGGTCGTAGTTTACCCTGTCCATCTTATTGATTACCACGATCATCTGGTTGATACCAAGCGTTCTTGCAAGGAAGACGTGCTCCTTTGTCTGTGGCTGAATACCTTCAACGACGTCCACGACAAGAATTGCGGCATCAGCTTGGCTCGCTCCCGTAATCATGTTCTTGATGAAGTCTCTATGGCCGGGGCAGTCTACGATGGTGATCATGTATTTGTCCGTCTCGATCTTCCTGTGGGCTATGTCGATCGTAACACCTCTCTCTCTTTCTTCCTTAAGCCTGTCCATTACCCAAGCGAACTCGAATGTAGCTTTACCTTTCTCCTGAGCCTCCTTCCTGTATTGCTCTATTATATGCTCCGGAATCTGTCCAGCCTCATACAGCATCCTTCCGATCAGTGTGCTCTTTCCGTGGTCTACATGCCCTATTATGGCAACATTAATGTGCTCCTTCTCCTTCGGCATTTACACCACCTCAAAGGTTTTTCAGTTGCTAAAATTGAAGGGTATATAAAACTTTCACCGCTCGTTAACGCAAGATAGATATATTTTGGTTAAAGATTAAGAACATGTGCATACTCGTCGGCTTGGACGGTTCGAGCCAGAGTTTCAGAGCCTTGGAGTTCGCGCTTGAAGAGGGAAAGCTTAGGGGGAAAAAAGTCGTAGCGATACACTCCCTATACGGAGGAACGAAGACGGATGAAGAGGACATTCAAAGAGGGGAGGAGATTCTGAGAAGAGCCGAGGAGATGGCAAAGGAATACGGCGTTGATATAGAAACACATTTGCTCGTTAGAGGTAAAAGCCCGGGAGAAGACATCCTCGAATTCGCTGAAGAGATAGGAGCTGAAATAATAGTTTTGGGAATGAAAAGGAGAAGATCGATAGAGGAGATGATATTGGGTAGTGCTGCAAGGTATGTTGTGAATCACGCGAATCAGCCCGTAGTTTTGGTTAAATGAGCCAAAATCTCTATCGCGAAATCTATCTCGTCCCTATTTATTATCAGGGGCGGAACAAGCCTTAGAGTATCTTCAGATGTCGCGTTTACAACCAATCCCCTTTCTAAAGCCTTTGAAACCAAGTCGAATGCGTTTTTAACTTCAACACCGATCATAAGGCCGAATCCTCTCGTCCTTAATCCTATCTCCTCAAGCCTCCTTCTGAAGTATTCTCCCATCTTCTCCGAATTCTCTACGAGCTTCTCCTTCTCAATTATCTCAATCGTTGCAAGCGAAGCCGTGCATGCAAGAGGATTTCCACCGAAAGTTGAAGCATGCTCAGTTGGTTCGAGTTTTTCTGCAATTTCTTCTCTAACTCCAACTCCGCCTATCGGAAAACCAGAGCCCATGGCTTTAGCCATCGTCATCACATCTGGCTGGACACCGAAATGCTCCTTTGCGAACCACTTTCCGGTTCTTCCGAATCCCGTCTGGACTTCGTCGAATATTACGATAAATCCGTGCTCGTCCCTCTCATCAAATACGGCCTTAATGAATTCCTTGCTGGCGGGATGAACTCCGGCTTCACCCTGAATAGGTTCCAATATTACGCAAGCTGTATCGTCATCTACCTTCTTTTCAAGGTCATGAACGTCGTTGAATCTGGCGAATTCTACCGGCTGAATTAAAGGCTCGAAGGGCTTTCTGAACTTCTCCTTCCAAGTCACGGAAAGGGCTCCCATGGTTCTGCCGTGAAACGATCCGGTAAAAGCTACTAACTTCTTTCTCCCGGTTACCTTTCTTGCGATCTTTAGAGATGCTTCAACTGCCTCGGCACCGCTGTTGCAGAAGAAGAACTTATCCAATCCAGTGATTTCCCGAAGCTTCTCAGCGAGTTCGATTTGGGGGATCGTATAGTATAGGTTCGAAACATGGATCAATTTTTGGAGTTGCTCCTTGATTTTAGATATAAACGTCGGATGGCAGTGACCGATCGAGACGGTAGCTATTCCGGCGACAAGGTCGAGGTATTTCTTACCGTTAACATCGTAAAGCCAGCATCCTTCGCCCTTAACGAACACAACCTTTTGTCTTCTATAGAACGGGATCAAAACCTTAGATTCTCTCTCAAACCAGTCCATGTATTTCCAAGGTTTACTTTACTTAAAACTATTATTCCACGATGACGCTTCCCACGTATATTACGGAATTCGACGGAACATGAATCACCCTAAGCTCAACTATCGTTCCCGATTTTATCAAAGGTGTTGTTTCGTTGAATGTTATCTCATCACCAACGGAGATAAATCCGTCTTTAATGTCGTTTCCGTATGCATACATATCATACTGCGTTGAATTCCAGTTGTAGACGAAGCATTTTAACGTGCTATTCCAAATAAGCTCATATGCAGTGTTGCTGGATACGTTTACGATTTGAAACTTCACGTCTTTGCAGGCAAGTGTATCTCCACCGTATAAAGTTGCAATAAATAGATCTCCACCGTTTGAATTGATATTCGATGGAGCATCGCTAAGGACGAACTTTGCACTGGGAGGACTTTTTATTTTATGTATTACTCCAGATACCAAGCCCGCAATAACGGCTGAGAGTATAACAGCAACCATGACCATCAGCATCGTTCCTATTACTGGTGATACAGCTTTTCTGTTCATGAGATCACCTTAGATACACTTTAAAAAATCAAAAAATAATTAATTAAAATTAAATAAATTGTATATAAAAATTATTTATGATAAGAATTAGTTTACAAATACCTTACCATCGTATATTACTGTGCTTGTAGGTATATGGATGACTCTGAACTCCAAGGTGGTTCCAGATGATATTAGTGAAGTTGTCTGATTAACTTTTATCATGTCACCTATATTAATTATTCCGTCCTTGATTGCGTCTCCGTATGCATACATTTCATACTTTTTTAAGGTTGGATTCCATTTGTAGACGAAGCAGTCTATACTACTATTCCAAGTTAGTAAGTATGTATTTCCGTTTGATGTATCTACAACCTGTAGCTTAAGATCGTTGCATTTCAGATCTTCACCGCCATATAACGTTGCATAGAACAGATCCTTACCTGCTTCAACAGTATCTGGTGCATCCTCAAGCATAAACTGCGCCTGTGGAGCACTCTTCACCTTTGAACCCATTCCGAAGACGAAGCTCGCGATTACCGCTGCGAGTATGACCGTTATTGCAACCATCAGTATAACTCCGATTACTGGGCTTACTCCTTTCTTATCCTTTCTAAACACTTTCATGCCATCACCCCCATCCAATCACCTCTAATTATAATCATCACAATCATGATATTTAAACTTTTTGCCCCTCAAGTATTTGATAAAATAACTTTAAATTTAAATTAAATTTTTAACTATTATCAACGAAATAACTTAAAAAACTGGTAAATCTTTCAAAATTGACTTAAAGGTCAGTCCTCCTTCGTCACAACTTTCTTTCCCCTCTCGCATGGAATTACCCTTATCCTTGCATCCGGAAACTCCAACCTGAATACTAGCCCATCCAAAACCCTATCCAGAAACACAGCCAGAGCAGCAACTTCGCTGTGAGGTTGACTGCCGATGGAGATGTTCAAATCGCTTAGATCGTAAACCTCTCTCGGAACCTTCTCAGCCCCGACGATTACAAGCACCTTATCCGCCTTCTTAATCTCATCGATTTTTTCCAGTAAAGGAACACCATACATAGTAAGGTGAACCTTCAGCCCGTCGAATTCCTTCAGCAGCTTCCTCCAGCTCGCGTGCTCTATGAAAAAATCTCCGCCCCATCTCTTAACCACATCCCTAACGCTGTTGAAAACGGATTCGTCGTAGGTGTCGCAGTACACTCCTTCAG
>JALWBF010000016.1:18910-24267 GCA_027016055.1 Archaeoglobaceae archaeon
TTTATTAATCTGGCAGGCGATTCAAATTTTTATTCTCTCAGAAATCTATATTAATCCAGCATGCTAAATTGAGTAAGCTCTTTTGAGGTGATGATTATGAAAGCTGTAGTTTTAGCGGCTGGCTTAGGCACGAGGCTAAAGGCTAAGATTCCAAAACCCTTGGTCAAGGTAGCTGGTAGGGAGATACTTTACAGAAGCCTCAAGGTTCTCTCAGAGCTCGGGATTGAGGAGTTCATAGTTGTTGTAGGCAAAAAAGGGGAGCTAATCGAAGATTTCCTTAAGAGGCACGGATTCAAATACAAAATAGTCAGAAACGAATATCCCGAGAGGGGAAACGGATATTCATTTTATCTTGCCAAGGATTACGTTGACGGTAAGTTCGTTCTCATAATGGGCGATCACGTTTACGAAAGGGAGTTCATAGAGAAGGCTATTAAGGGGGAAGGTCTGATAGGAGACAGAATAGCAAAATTCGTTGATATTGCAGAAGCTACGAAAGTTACATGCAGGAACGGAAGAGTGGAAAGGGTTAGCAAGAAACTTGATAGGTTCGATTACATAGACACAGGCTTCTTCGTTCTCACGCCGGATATCTTCAAATATGCCGAAGAGTTGGTTAAAACCAAGCACGAGGTTTCGCTTTCCGAAATCATGGAGAAAGCTAAAGTTCCGGTTACGGAAGTTTCCGGTTACTTTTGGATGGATATAGACACGCCGGAGGAGCTGAGAAAGGCAAACAGACTTATCGTCAGGATGAGCGTTAAGGGAACTGGGGATGGTTTTATTTCAAGGCACTTGAACAGAAAGATCTCGCTAAGGCTGTCGGAAATACTTGTGAATCGTATGACTCCGAACCAAGCCACCGTTATGAGTTTCATCGTCGGAATTCTCTCAGCATTTGCAATCTTTCTCAGCGTTCCCTTAGCTGGGATAATTTACCAGATAAGCTCAATACTCGATGGCATCGACGGCGAAATCGCAAGGGCTGCTATGAGAACAAGTAAATTCGGCGGTTGGTTCGATTCAGTTTTGGACAGATACGTGGATTTCCTATTTCTACTTTGCTTGGCTATGGTGAGTGATTTAAGCCTAATCGGCTGGATAATTGCCTGTTTAGCTATGTTCGGCTCGTTTATGGTAAGCTACAGCACGGAAAGATACAAGGGAGCTTTCTTCAGCGACTTTTATAAGGATTTTAAGTTTAAATTCCCGGGGAAGAGGGATGAGAGAATATTCATTATTATGATATTCTGTCTGCTCGGCTGGATATTTCAGTTGTTTGTTCTGCTTGCAGTTCTAACGAATCTTAGGGTTCTGGCAACTATCTACGTTGTAGCAAGGCACAAGCTTGGACAATGATCGAACTATTTAATTTTGCAGTAGCCATCAATGATAAATAGCATTCACTCAAATTCAGAATGATGCGCAAATTCAAGAGGATAGAAGCCGGAAGCTACTACAGCTATCTAAGTGAGGGATGCAGACTTTGCAGAAGGGGGGCAAAGCTGGTTTTATTCATTACCGGCTTATGTCCCAACAGATGCTATTACTGCCCGATTTCCGAAGAGAAAAGGGGTAAGGATGTAGTATTTGCAAACGAGCGGGAGGTAAAATCGATCGAAGATGTAGAGGCTGAAATAGAGCTGATGGATGCTTTGGGAGTTGCCATAACCGGAGGGGAGCCTTTAGTCAAATTGGACAGGGTCATCGAATTCCTTAAGCTGTTTAAGAAGCTCGATCTGCATACTCATCTCTACACGAGCATTCCAGCCGGTAAGACTGTTCTGGATAAACTTGCCGGAGCCGGATTAAATGAAATCAGATTTCATCCGATTGATCTGAAAAACGTTAAATCCTTCGAAGAATCCGTAAGGTTTTCAAAATCCTTAGGCTTGGAGGTTGGAATCGAGATCCCGGCTCTAAGGTTCAGCGAAGAGTTGGCGGAGTTCGTAAACGAGCATGATATCTTTTTGAACGTCAACGAACTTGAGTTTTCATCGACCAACTACGATGAACTAACTAAGAGGGGTTACGAACCGAACGAGCATTACGGCGCGAAGGGAAGCGATGAGATAGCAAAGAGATATGCCGAAGTAGTTGAGAAATTCCATTACTGCACCGCAAAATTTAAAGATAAGGCTCAGATGCGGAGGAGATTCATTAGAATGGCTATGAATCACCCGGAGTTCTACGAGATTACAAGGGATGGAACACTTATATGTGGATTTATAGAAGGTGATAAAGAAAAAATTGAAAAAGCGAAACGACTTCTGATATCAAAGGGTCAAGATTTTGTTGAGGTTGATGGTGGAATAGAGACATCCGCTGAATTCGTTGAGAAGTGGGGTCAAAGTTTAAAAGCCGAGGGTCTAAAAGTGAGCATTATAGAAAGATATCCAACCTCAAAGAGGATAATCGTTGAAGTCATTCCGCTGTGAGGTGTTCATGTGAAAAGAGAGGAAATTAAGACCAGATTAAGGAAATATTTGGAGAGGGATAAGAAGGGTGTTAGGAGGGAGTTACTTAGGCTACTCTTGGACGGCAGGAAATACACGACCACTGAGATATACGAAAAGCTCAGGGAAAAGGGATTCGATCTGAATGCGAGAGGAGTTTCCGCAATGGTCGGATTGATGAGCGCCCGCTTGGGAATACTTAAGATGGAATTGGGTGAGAAAAACAGATATTTCTTAAAGCCGGAGTATATAGATTTAGTTAAGTCAATTCTTGAAGAATTCGATCGCATATGTTGAGTAAAATAATTTATAAAATTTACGAAGTTAAACTTTTGAAGGAGGTTAAGTCGAGTCCGATGCCCAATCACATAGCGATCATAATGGACGGAAACAGGAGATATGCTAAGCAGAAGGGTTTACCGCCTCACGTTGGACATATGTTCGGTTCAAAAAAGGCTGAGCAGGTTTTGGAGTGGTGTTTGGAGTTGGGCGTAAAAAATCTAACGACATACGCCTTCTCAACCGAAAATTTTAAGAGAAGTGAGGAGGAGAAACGGCATTTATTCAGTCTAATTGAGGAGAAGCTCAGGAAGCTTGCGAGGGATGCGAGAATTCACAAAAATCGCGTTAGGGTTAAGATCGTTGGAAAAAAGGAGCTTTTGCCCGAAAACGTGCTTAAAGCCGTTGACGAGGTTGAGGAGGCTACTAAGCATTACAATAGGTATCGGTTAAACATAGCGATCGCTTACGGCGGAAGGCAGGAGCTTATGGATGCAATCAGAGAGATTCTGCGAAAAATTAAGCAGGGAATTTTAAAGATCGAAGATATAACGCAAAAAACCATTGAGGAACATCTGTATTCGCAAGATGGCGATTATGCGAACGTCGATCTGCTTATAAGAACCGGAGGAGAGCAAAGGCTTTCGAATTTCCTTCCTTGGCAATCCGCAAACTGTATAGCCTACTTCTGCGACATCTATTGGCCAGAATTTCGGAAGATAGATCTGTTGAGGGCTATAAGGACGTGGCAGATGAGAAGATACGGCAGTCAAAAATATAAATAGCGAGTTTGAAATGGTGATTCTATGACGTCGAAGGTGATGTATGAATTCAAGAGGAAGCTTGAAGAGTTGGAGAAGTATAAGGGTAGGGGGACCGAACTCATCACGCTTTACATTCCTCCCGGAAAGAACATAGCAGATGTTGCAAATCAGCTTAGAAGTGAGCTTAGTCAGGCTGAAAACATAAAATCCAAGCAGACTCGAGTTCATGTTATCGCTGGCTTGGAGGCTATACTGCAGAGGCTGAAGATGTTCAAGAAACCTCCCGAGCACGGGATGGTTATCGTCAGCGGAGTAGTTGAGATAAATGGAAAGGAGAAGCACATTACGGAGATAATAGTTCCACCAGAGCCTGTTCCGTTATACAAATACCACTGCGACTCAAAGTTTTACCTCGATCCTCTTAAGGAGATGCTCAAGGATAAGAAGCTTTACGGGCTGATAGTGCTCGATAGGAGGGAAGCTACGATCGGATTGCTAAGAGGAAAGAGGATCGAGGTTTTAGCCTACACGACATCGATGGTTCCCGGAAAGCACAGGCAGGGTGGGCAGAGTAGCGTTAGATTCGAAAGGTTGAGGCAGATCGCGATTCACGAGTTCTACAAGAAGGTCGGAGAAAAGGCAAGTGAGGCTTTTTTGCAGTATAAGGATGAACTTCTCGGCATATTAATCGGAGGACCTTCTCCAACGAAGGAGGAATTTTACAAAGGCGAATACTTACACCACGAACTGCAGAAGAAGGTTATAGGATTGTTTGACGTCGGCTACACCGATGAGAGCGGTCTTTACGAATTGGTTGAGAAGGCTGAAGACGCTTTGCAGGAGCTCGATCTAATAAGGGAGAAGAAGCTTATGAACAGATTTCTCAAGGAAGTAGTTAAGGACGGATTGGCGGCTTACGGTGAAGAGGAAGTAAGAAGGTATCTAACCCTTGGGGCAGTTGATACTCTCTTACTCAGCGAAGATTTGAGGCTCGAGCGAGTTCGATATAGATGTCCGATGTGCGGAGTTGAGAAGGAGATCACGGTGAGGGATGAAACTAAGAAGAAGGTTGTCTGCGAGAAGGATGGAACTGAGATGGAAGAGGTTGATAGGAAGGACGTCGTGCTCGAGCTATCTGAGCTTGCAGAGCAAAGCGGAGCGAAGGTGGAAATACTATCGACGGAATCGGAAGAGGGAGCGATGTTGCTTAATGCATTCGGAGGCATAGCTGCAATATTAAGGTTCAAACCTCAATGAAGGGATGTTACATCCTTCTAATTAAACTTGAAGAGCCAAAAAAGATAAGGATCGGAAGATTGGGAGAAATTGAATTTAAAGCCGGATTTTATGCCTACATAGGAAGCGGCATGAACAACGTCTTGAAGAGGGTTGAGAGGCATTTTAGAAGAGATAAGAAACTAAAGTGGCATATCGATTATTTAACTGTTCAGGCGGATGAAATCCACGCCCTTATAATTCCTACGGATGTTAAGATTGAATGCGAGATTGCAAAGATCTTCGGTGCAAATTTCGATTGCGTTGAAGGTTTCGGCTGTTCGGATTGCAAATGCAGAAGTCATCTATTTTACCTCGGAACCAATAAAGTTTTATTTCCAGTATTCCATCGCAGTTCGATGTTATCACCCTTCGAAATTACACTGCTGAAGTCCCTCGAAATCGGTAAGGAGTATTCGGTTGATGATGCCTCGAAAATAGCGGGGATTAGTAGGGATGCGGTTCTTAAAGCTGGATACCTACTGCAAGAAAAGGGTTACGCCGAAGTTAAGGAGGTCATTAGAAAGACTTACAGACTCACAAAGGAAGGGGAGGAATATCTTAAAAATGGTTTGCCGGAAGA
>JALWBF010000016.1:24277-33225 GCA_027016055.1 Archaeoglobaceae archaeon
GGCTTAGGAGAAAAGGGGCGGTCGAAATTAGGGATGGTAAGATAGTTTTAATCAACGAAGACGTTAGATTTAAGGAAAGAGAAGCTTTAAGGCAGATAGCCGAGGGCAAATGGGATAGCGTTCCGAAGGATGTTATAAAAACTTTGCTTAAGAGGAAGCTGGTAGAGGAGGAGGAAGAGAAGGAAATCTACGTAATAATAAAGCAAAAACCGGAAGTGGAGCTTAAGGAGACGATAGCGGATCTAACTCCGGATCTGATAATCTCCGGCACATGGAGGGAGAAGGAGTTTCTGAAATACGACGTCCGGATTCCGTCAAAAGAGATATTCGTCGGCAAGACTCATCCGTATGAGAGGATAATAAGGGAATGCAGGAAGATATTCTTGGAGATGGGATTCACCGAAATAAAGGGACACTACGTTCAGCCTTCTTTCTGGAACTTCGACGCCCTTTTCCAGCCTCAGGATCATCCGGCAAGGGATATGCAGGATACTTTTTATCTCGACAGATACGTTGAAATTCCGGAAGATTTGGCCGAAAAGGTTAAGAAGACGCATGAGAACGGATGGATAACCGGCTCTACTGGCTGGGGAGGAAAATGGGACATAAAAAAGGCTAGACAGCTTGTGCTGAGAACGCATACAACGGCGATTACGATCCATTACCTCGCAAAGCATCCAGAACCGCCGGTTAAAGCCTTCTGCATAGATAGGGTTTACAGAAGGGAAGCCATAGATCCGACACATTTGCCGGAGTTCGATCAGCTTGAGGGTGTAGTTTTGGACGAAAACGTAGGCTTCAAGGATTTGCTCGGCCTGCTTAGGGAATTCTTCATGAAGATGGGGTTCGAAGACGTCAGATTTAGACCGGGATACTTCCCATACACGGAGCCGAGCGTTGAGCCCGAAGTTTACGTCGAGGGCTTGGGCTGGGTGGAACTCGGAGGTGCGGGAATATTCAGAAGGGAAGTTACGGAACCTTTGGGCATTAAAGGGAAGGTTTTGGCTTGGGGTCTGGGAATAGGAAGGCTTGCAATGCTTCGCTTGGGAATGAAAGATCTTAGAAAGCTCTATCAGCCGGACTTAGGCTGGCTTAGAAATTGCCCTGTTGTAAGGAGATAAATTAAATCGGCTTTATCCTTCTATAACTTGCGATGCAGATCAGACCTACAATTTCCCCCGCCTGAACGACTCTATCTTTTAGAAGTATTCGAATGAAGTCGTAGATGGTGTGATGAACTCCCCAAGGAATACCGAATATCGGCATGAACAGAACATCTGGTTCTTCCCAAATTCTGTCCAGAATCAGATGCATTGCGCAGCCGAATCCCAATTCTCTGCTTATTAAAGTTGCAGCAATCGTGAATATCAGGGAATGGGCGATGAATCTCCCGGAACCAATTCCGACGATCGTTAAGGGTTTGTCGATCAGATCCGGCAAGATTGAGCCTAAGGCAACGAGCTTATAATTCTTCAGCTTAAGCCTTCTCTCAAACAGTTTTGCTAAGAGTAAGGCTATGCCTATATGGGCTAAAGGATACATGCTCAAGCTTTGGATGCGGAAGTAAAAACTTTTATTCTCCAAGCTTGAACGGAATGCGATGCCCGTAGTCACGCTCTACTGGGATGAGCTCGAAAGACTCGTAGGAGTTGATAGGGAAACCATCCTCAAAAGACTGCCGATGCTCGGTTGCGACATAGAAAGGGTTGAGGAGGATCATTTAGATGTTGAATTCTTCCCGAATCGTCCCGATCTATACAGCGTTGAGGGCGTCGCGAGGGCTTTAAGGGGATTTCTTGATATAGAGCTGGGTTACAGGAACTACGAAGTTAAAAAGGGTAACTGGAAGATTTACGTGGATCCGTCCGTTTTGGAGATTAGACCGAAAATAGCCGGCTGTGTTGTTAAAGGCCTAAAGATGAGCGACGAATTAATAAGATCGCTGATGGAATTGCAGGAAGATCTGCACTGGACAATCGGAAGGAACAGGAGGAAGATGGCTATAGGCGTGCACGATCTAAGTAAGGTCAACTTTCCGCTTACATATAAAGCAGTCGATTCATCCTTCTCATTCGTTCCGCTCGATTTCGATAGGGTTATGAGCGTTGAAGAAATTCTTAAAGAGCATCCGAAGGGCAGGCAGTTCGCTTTCATCTTAGCCGGGAAAGACAGATATCCGATGATAGTCGATGCCAAGAATGAAGCGATATCTTTTCCGCCCATAATCAATGCTGAGAAGACGAGGGTAACCGAATCCACAACGGATCTCTTCATCGATGTAACGGGCTTTGACGAGAACGTAGACAAGGCTTTAAACATCCTCGCAACGATGCTTGCCGATAGAGGCGGAACGGTCGAATCAGTTGAAGTAATATATCCTGATAAAACCTACGTTACTCCGGATTTAAGTCCAAGGAGGATGAGGATTCCAAAGTCCGAAATCGAGGGATTGCTCGGTTTTAGGCTGAGAGATGAAGAAATAAAGCTGGCTTTGGAGAGAATGCGATTCGGTGTCGAGAAGATAGACGATGAGGCTGTTGAAGTTCTTATTCCACCCTACAGAGCTGACATAATGCACGAATGGGATATAATAGAGGATATAGCGATAGGTTACGGTTACGACAGGATAAAGCCGGAGTATCCGGAAACAAATGCCATAGGAACAACCCACCCTTGGAACGAGATCAGAGAGCTTGCGAGGGAGGTTATGATAGGACTGGGATTCCTCGAAGTTATAACCTTCACTCTGACGAGCGAAAAGGTTCAATACGATTACATGCGTCGTGAAAGACCCAAGCCTTGGGAGGGATTCGTTCCGGTTATGCATCCCCTAACTGAGGAGCATACCATAGTTAGAACCGATATACTGCCGAAGCTCTTGGAGGTTCTTTCACAGAACAAGCACCATCCGATGCCCCAGAAGATATTCGAAGTCGGAGATGTGGTCGTTGGAATGAAAAACAGGCTAAGACTTGCGGCATGCGTAACGCATTCGAAAGCCAACTTCGCCGAAATAAGGAGCGTGGTTCAGGCCGTTATGAAGGAGTTCGATTTGGATTGGAGCGTAAAGGAAAGCGAAGATCAAGCATTTATTGAAGGAAGAAGAGCGGACATAATCGTGAAAGGAAAGAAGGTTGGGGTTTTTGGGGAAATACATCCCGAAGTCCTCGAGAACTTCGAGCTCGTAAATCCGGTTGCGGGATTCGAGATAGATCTAACCGATATATTCGACTGTGGAGAGCTTATTTAATTTTTATATTAATTTAACATAAAATTTTGGTAAGGCTTAAATATTAGGTATAATGAAACAAAAAATATGATGAAAGTCGGTGATGCGATGGTTAAAGACATCGTGACCGTGGATTATCGAACTCCTGTTAGGGAAGTCTGCAGAATTATGGGTGAAAGGGGAATCGGTAGCGTTTTGGTGACTAAGGGAGGAAAACCTTACGGAATATTTACCGAAAGGGATCTGGTTTCAAAGGTCTTGCTTGAGGGTAACTTGGATGATGAAGTAGGAAAATACACTTCTTCACCGCTCATAACCGTTTCTCCGGATTACAGCTTGAGAGAGGCTGCGAGGATAATGGCCGACATGAAGATAAAGAGGCTCGTAGTGATCGAGAACGACGAGGTTGTAGGCATTTTTACAGCATCGGATTTAGCCAAGGCAATTGCTAAGGCTCCTTTAGACTTCTGAGGTGATTGAAATGGTTCTGAAATGCGTTACATGCGGTAAGGAGCTAAGAGAGGATGAAGAGGGAATAACTTGGAGAAGGTGCTCGATCTGCAAGAGTCCTGTTTGTCTTAACGACATAAGGTATATGGGAACGTGGGTTAGGGGGTTATACAAAAACTACGTAACCGTAATCCCGGTTTGCGAAAACTGCCTACCGAAATCGATGCTAAAGAGGTTGGCTGAAAAAATACATAAAGAATAAATTTAATTTATTTTTGCCAAAGCTTCGAATGCGCACGAACTATTTTTGAAGTATTAAGTTTTTCAATAATTTTTTGATGAAATAAAGCATACGATTTCACCATCTAAATCTAACCAGATCAGTTAGTAAAGTTTAAAATTCTGTTCAGATTACCAACGCTAAGATGATTCAAATCTACGGCGCTGGAATTGCCGGAAGTTATCTGCATGAACTTCTATCCCAGAACGGATTCGATGTCAGGATTTACGATTTGAGATCGAAGCCCGATTGCAGATGCGCTTGGGGAATAGCTTACAGCGAGGCTAAGGAATTGTATAAACGAATAGGAATAAATTTGGACGATTACATACTTTCGAAGCCGAAGGAAGTTATAATTAATAATAAAATAGTATTGAAAAATAAAAATGTTTATATATTCGATAGGAAGAAGCTTCTGGGAGATCTCTGGAGAAATTTCAAGTTCGAGAAAGCCGAGGCAGATGTTGTCGTGGATGCGACCGGATGCAGTAGGGCTATCTTGCCAAAGATCGAAAACGATGTTATATACTGCACTGTTCAATCGATCGAAAGGCACGATTTGGATGAGAACATCTACATTCAGATGCGTAAAACCGGATACGCATGGGCTTTCCCGTTGGGAGATCGCTGGCATATAGGTGCCGGAGATCAGAGCTATGAAAGAGCAATCGAGCTAGTTCATCAGCTTAGGGAAGTATACGGGCTCGAAGACGGAGGAAACGAATGCTACTGCAGGGCTAAGATAAGGATGCTTCCCCCTTCAAAATGCAAGCCGATCGTTCACGGCAAAATATACGGTGTTGGTGAAGCTATAGGATGCGTGAGCGGTGGCGGAGAAGGAAACGCTCCATCTCTAAAGTGTGCTCTGATATTCTACGAATGTTTAGCCAACAATGCTCTCGAAGAATACGAGAACAGAGTTATGGAGGAGTTCTGGTGGATAGAGGAGGAGCACAAGTTCTTAAATGCTGTTCAGAGCGGGAAAAAGCTAACGGCTTTGAGGCTTTTGCCTAAGGTGGTTTCGATCGAATCCAAGAGGAGCGTTCAGCAGTCGGTGAAGGATATAAAGAATATTCTCAACCTTTTGAGGCTCTAGGTGATCGCAATGTTTTACGACATAAGATACGTAAAAACGAAATCTCTGACAATATCTTTGGAGAACGGAAGGGTGGAAAAGGTTAAGTGCGACGAATCGAGTGGAAAAGCATTTAGAGTTCTTAAGAACGGTTTCTGGGGCTTTTACAGCACCTCAGCTGAGGTAAGTGATGATGAGGGCGTAAGGAAGGCTGAAGGGAATGCCAGAGGCAAAGGAAGAAGTAAAATCTGCGAGGTGGAAGTTAGGAGCGGAAGGTTCGTTCTGAAGCCTAAGATCGATCCGGCCGATATCTCGATAGAAGAGAAGGTTCGGCTGATGAGGGATGTCGAAAAAGCTCTTAAGGATGATTTCATAGTAAGCACGAAAATAGTTTACATCGAAAACTTCAGAGAGTTCAGCTATCGGGACTCATTTGGCGTTGAAGTTTATTATAGAGTTCCCCGCATTGGTATGATAGTTCAAGCCGTTGCAAAAGATGAGACTCTTCAGTTCTATTCGAGGAGGATTTTAAAGCCAGCAGGATACGAAGTTTTGGGAGATAACGTGTTTGAGATGGCTGAAGAAGTTAAGAACGTTCTCAGAGGATTGATAAAGGCTAAATCTCCTCCATCGGGTGAGATGAATGTCGTCGTCGATCCCTCGCTTGGAGGGGTTTTTATTCACGAAGCGTTTGGACATGCTGTTGAAGCGGATCACGTTCTGCAGGGTTCGAGCGTTGTAGCTGATAAGATAGGCGAGAAGGTTGCGAACGAAAGCGTAAACGTTTACGATGATCCTACGCTTAGGGAGTTCGGCTTTTATCCCTTCGATGATGAAGGCGTTAAGGCTGAAAAGAAGGCGATAATAGAAAACGGGGTGCTCAAGAGCTTTCTGCATTCCCGCGAAACTTCCGCAATGCTTAACGGTAAACCGGGAAATGCAAGGGCTCAGGGTTTGGATTTTCCGATCGTAAGAATGAGCAACACGTTCATCGAGGAAGGTGATCTTAGCTTCGAGGAGCTGCTTGAAGAGGCTAAAAACGGCGTCTATTTGATCGGTTCTAGAGGAGGAGAAACGAATCCGGCTACGGGATACTTCCAGTTCAACGCCCAATTCGGCTACATCGTAAGGAACGGCGAGCTTGCGGAAATGATAAGAGACGTATCGCTTAGCGGAAATACGCTCGAAGTTCTTAAGGATATAAAACTCGGGAAGGGTTTGGAGTTCGATCCCGGCTTCTGCGGTAAAAGCGGACAGCTCGTGCCAGTATCTGACGGATCTCCTCCAGCCCTTATCAAAGCTTTGGTTGGGGGTGCCTAAATGAACGAAATAATCCGATATCTCGATAGAAACGCGGATGCATGGGAGATATACTGCGAGAGATCGAAATCGAAATCCATATCGATAGAAAAGGGGGAAATAAAGCTGATCGAATCTTCCGATGACGTAAGTTACGCTGTCAGGGTTATAGTGAACGGAATTGTCGGTTTCGCCACATCTTCAAATCTCTCAATCGATGTTTGCGAGAGGGCGATAAAGATAGCAAAGATTTCGGAGGAAAAACTTGAAGAGTTACCGGAAGGGAAAAAGGCAGATGTCGAAGGGATTTACGATGCCAGAGTTGAGAAGATCGATTCTGATTGGCTTTTCGAATCCGCCGAAGCATTGATCAATTCCGCAAGGGAAGTTGGAAACGTCAATCCCGCTCAGGGTTACGTGGAAGTTTCCGTGGATGAAATAAGGTTGATGAATTCCTGCGGAGCTGATCTTGAGGAAAAGTTGACGTTTTGCGAAGCTTTCTTGGAGTGCGTGATAAAGGATAGCAGTGCCTTCGAATTCGATCAGAGCAGGACTTCCAAGCTCGACTTGGAGTTTGTGGGAAGAAGATCTGCCGAACTTGCGTTGGAATCTCTTAAAGCCGAGAAGGTAGAGGGCAGTAGGTATGATATAGTTCTCTCGCCCATCGCGGTTCACGAACTTCTGAGCTATGCCTTATATCCAGCCTTCTTTGCTGAGAACGTTGCAAAGGGAAGGAGTCCGCTTAAAGAGCTCGGCAAGCGATACATAGGAGAGATAACGATCATAGACAACGGAGCTATTCCATACGGCTTAATGAGCTTCACCTTTGACGATGAAGGGATAAATCCCAAGGAGACGATAGTTTTCGAGAGGGGTGTGCTGAAGTCTTACATAACCGACTTCAGACACGCTTTGGAAATGGGAATAGAACCAACGGGGAACGGGCTGAGGGGGGAAGATCTATATCCGGCAACATCTCCGACGAATGTCGTTTTGGAATTCGATGAAGTTTCCGGCGATATCGAAGAGGACGCGATAGTCGTTCATGCCCTAATAGGAGCACATACATCAAATCCGGTAAGCGGGGACTTCAGCTTGGAGTGTATGAACGCCTTCTTTGTTAAGAACGGCGATAGAAAGGCCGTTAAGTCTGCTATGATCTACGGAAACGTCTACGAATTGCTTAAGAATGTCGAGGTGTTCGGTAGAGATGTCAGGCAGATCGAGAACACGATCACGCCTTCTGTTAGGTTTAAGGATGTCGTTGTAAGTTGCTAATAAGAAAAAAACTTTGACCCTCCACCCCGCTTGCGGTGAGAATATGCACCAAACAGAATTCATGCGGGGGGTGGGATTTGAACCCACGAACCCCTTCGGGAGGGGATCTTGAGTCCCCCGCCTTTGGCCTGGCTCGGCAACCCCCGCTCGTATTTCTATAACATTTGGCATCATTTAAGCCTTATGGTTATGCCACATCAGCTCAGCAAGAATCTATCTTCAATACCGAGATTTCTAATAATCTTCATCTGCCTTAAAGCCAGATTTCTTGCGGATTCCAAATTCGACTCCTTTAAGATCCTTCCGTTCTCCATAACTTTTTGAAGCAGGGGTTCCTTATCCTCTGGAGGTTCATCCTTAAAAAGTCTGACATCGTCCTCAAGCGAATTCCAATCCCTATACACCTGCTTCATCCCTCCCCTCTTTCCCCTCTTAGCGACGAATTTTCCTTCCTTCTCAACAATATCGAGCGCAAAGTCCATCGGTTTAGCCCCGGCAATGGAAGTTCCGACTCCGAAAGCGTCCACGATATCTCTCAGGTTAAGCACGTCTTCGATGCTTAAACCACCGCTGACGAATATCTTAACGTCCTTACGACCCCTTATATCGAGCTCCCACCGAACCTCCTCAACGATCTTCCTGAAGTTGCCCCTTCGTGATGAAGGCGTATCCAATCTTACTCCGTTTACCCTCCTAACGTTTTCTATTGCCATTATAGCTTCTGTCTTCTCGTCGAAATAGGTATCGATAAGCATCGTTCTCGGCACCTCTTCATCCACAACCTCATCGAACGCTTTCCAAGCCTCAACCTGATCTCCAAAACATATTATCAATGCGTGGGGCATCGTTCCCATGCTCTTTATTCCGACGTATTTCTCGGCTGAGAAGTTGCTGACTCCATCTACTCCGCCTATGTAAGCCGATCTTTCGATTACTGCCGATAAAGCAGGATGCATTCTTCTCGTCCCGAAGGAGAAAACCTTCTTATCTCCGGCTGCAAGCTTGAACTTAAAAGCCTGAGTTGCAACGGCAGAGGAGTGGCATATAAATCCGAGAAGAGCCGTTTCGAATCTTGCAAAATCCAAATATCTTCCAACAATAATCAGAACCGGCTCGTGCGGAAAGAATAAACAACCTTCGGGCATGGCGTAAATGTCAACCGGCTTACCTTCCATAAGCTTTAGGACATCGTTCAAGCCGGCAAATATCCCCCAGCTTGAGGTTGTAACTTCCGCAACGACCCTCGGATTTACTCCCTTGCTTTTGAGCACCTTCTCTGTCCATATGAAGTATTTGTCGGTTACTATTCCGTTCTTTATGTCATCCTCGCTGACTAT
>JALWBF010000016.1:33235-45921 GCA_027016055.1 Archaeoglobaceae archaeon
GGAATCTCATGCCTCATCACACTCGCAAGGCTTTTTGCCACATCTAATGCAGTAGCCGGGGTATTTCTTTTTTGCCTCTTCCTCCAAATCTATTTCGTAGAGGTTTGCAAGCGAAACGAGCCAAGCCAAAACGTCAGCCATTTCCTCGCCTATGGCTTTTATATCGTTCTTCCTTACCGCTTCGGCAAGCTCTCCGACTTCTTCGACTATCCAAAGCATAGTCCTATCTATTCCTCTTTTTGAATCCCGTTCGTAATACAATTCCCTGATCAGCTGTTGGAATTCCCTTATGTGCATAAAGTCAAATAGAACGATTTGTTTTTAAACGTTTATTTAGCTAGAATCAAAGCCTAACGGGAATTCCCCTTTCCTTGAGATACCTCTTTACTTCCTCGATCTCTATCTCTCTGTAATGGAATATCGACGCCGCTAAGCACGCATCCGCTTTTCCATCTACAAATCCTTCGTAGAAGTGTTCAAGCTTTCCGGCTCCGCCGGAAGCTATAACCGGAATGTCCACCGCTTCACTTATGGCCCTCGTAATCGGTATATCGTATCCAAGCTTAGTCCCATCTCTGTTCATCGATGTGAGCAGGATCTCACCAGCACCGAGCTCTTCAACCTTCTTAGCCCAGCTTACGGCATCGATGCCGGTCGGTTGTCTTCCTCCGTATATAACGACTTCATACCAAGCCTTCCTACCGTCTTCGAGCGTTAGTATGTGCTCACCCTTGCTCAGATCGAAGTTCCTTCTGCAGTCTATTGCAACGACGATGCACTGCCTTCCGAAGATGTCTGATGCTTCCCTTATAAATTCGGGATTCTTCACGGCAGCGGTGTTTATCGAAACCTTATCAGCTCCGGCAGATAGAATTTGGTTAATATGCTCGATAGTCTTTATACCTCCACCGACGGTGAACGGGATGAAAACCTGCTCAGCTGTCCTTTCAACGACATCGATCATCAATTCTCTGCCGTGAGGAGAGGCGGTAATATCCAAAAACACCAGTTCATCAGCACCCTCCTCATCATACCTCTTAGCCAACTCAACCGGATCACCAGCCCTTCTTAGATTTACGAATTCAACACCTTTAACAACTACCGCTCCGTCTTTATCTAAGGTAACGTCCAAGCAGGGAATTATCCTCTTTGCAAGCATGCTATAAGATGACATAAAATGAAAGATAAAATTTCTGTTAGTAGGCTATAACGAAGTCTTCGAACTCACCGGTTGCGGGCTTCTCGGCAACATGTATTTTTTTAACTATCGCAAGAGGAGGACCCCTTCTTATACTTGAAAGAAACTTTTCAAGCTGGTTCTCATCTCCTTCCGCAACTATGAGCACCCTTCCATCAGGTAAGTTCTTTACGTATCCCGTTACTCCCAACTCCTTCGCAACTTTCTTCGTGAAGTATCTGAATCCAACGCCTTGAACGACACCTTCAACGTATACTTCAATTCTCTTAATCATCACATAATAATGTTAATCATCAGTAGTATATAAGTTCTGTGCTACTTGAACTGTAAATATCTACCTAAATTTATATTTTAAACATTTAATTTTTACTATATCACAATTGCAATCTTATTAATTAAAAATATTATTTTTATATAATCTAAATTTATTGATTTTTACATCGTTGCAATTCCTCGCAAAGAATGAAAAAATTAATATATCTCTAATGATGTAAACTACCCCATGAGGGTAACAACTCATCTCTATATGTGGACTTTGTATAACATATACGTGGTATAATAAAATATATGTTATATTAACAAAAGGTGTAAACCGGAAAGTCAATTAATTTTTATTTTAATTATTAATATACCAAATTATTAAAAATTAATAGTTTGTCGAAGTCTAAACCTGAAGAAAGATTTATTAATTGTAGCTTCCAAGATACGATTATGAACAAGGTCGTGCATGTATTGCCGGTTGGTTTAAATAAGGAAGTGTTACTCGAGAGCACAAAGCTAAGCAGTAAGCCGATCCAGAAGGTTTATTTGGTGCTTGGGAGGGATGACAGAGAGGAAATTTACAAGAACGCTGAGGATATCGAAAAGACGTTAAGTGTGCTTGTAGAGGTTAAAAGAATATTGGTTGATAAGACTGAAATCTACGCAACCGCGTTGGATATTCTAAGGGTCATAAAGGATGAACTCAAGGACGGCAACGAAGTTCTGATAAACGCTTCAGACACGACAAAAGAGCTTTGCATAGCTTGTTACATTGCTGCCCAGCTTTCTGGAAGCAAGCTATACATGGCTATAACTTCGAACGGCAAGATCGAGAAGGTCATCGATGTCCTCATTCCGCCGCTTAAGAAGATAAGCGATGACAAACTAACGATCATTAAGACGATTGACGAACAGGGTGGGGAGGTGGAGTCGATCAACAAACTCATCGAACTGTTGGAAGGGAAAACGGAAGATCAGAAGAAGTATATGGCTCAGAGGGCAAGGATGAGCTATCATCTGAAGGGATTGGAAGAGGATGGACTTGTAGAGATGAAGAGGGAAGGAAAGAACGTTAGAATTAGGCTTACGGAGCTTGGCAAAGCTTACGCCTTAATGGCTAACAAATAATTTAATAATTTTAGTTTTATTTTTTTATTTGTATTTTTCTTATTGTGGCAACTATTTATATCGATCTACGAGATCATGCAGTATGCATCTCATAGTCTGTAGCACCGAGGATTTGGCGTCTCAGAACATAAAGTCGAATATAATCGATTTACTCGATCCTGATGAGAGAAAGGTTGGAGATTACACGTTCTACGAAGCTGGTGATATCGGAATAATCGAGATCAAGGAGAGTCTGATCTACGCAGATTACTTAGATGAGAGATTAAAAAAGCTCGGATTGAGGTTTGAAGAGATCCTATTCGCATCTCGCCACAGTAGCAAGGATAAGAGAAAGATATTTTCGGTTCACGTATCCGGAAATGTTGCTACCGCCGACTACGGCGGAAAACCTTACTCTTTAGCTAAGCCTTCTCCAATTCGAATTAAAAACTACGTTCTTGCTTTGAAAGAAAGACTTGATAGAAAACCTGAGTTCCAGTTCACTCTCGAAGCCACCCATCATGGGCCATCGGAAATATCGACACCTTCAGCTTTCTACGAGATTGGATCAACCGAAGAGGAATGGAAGGATGAGGAAGCCGGAAGGATAGTTGCGGAAAGCATGATAGAGGCTATAAGGGATCCGCGATCGGATTGGCAGATTGCAGTTGGTGTTGGAGGAACGCACTATGCTCCGAGGCAAACCGAAATAATTCTAACGACGACTTTCACGTTCGGACACAACTTTGCGAAATACACGTTCGAAGGCTTAAACAGGGAGATTCTGATGAAGGCTGTTGAGCTTAGCAATGCCGAATATATTGTAATAGACGAAAAATCCACAACTTCGGCGATCAAATCTCTTATAAGAGATGTCGCAGATGAGTTGGGTATTCAGATGCTTAAATCGAAAGATGTTAAAAGAAAGTTTAAGCTTGCTGAAGGATGATCAACAAAAGTTAAAGAAAACGTTAAAAATCCTCAAAATTTCTCGTAAATTTATGATACTTAAAGCCAAGATAATTCCAATCAAGATCGGTAGAGATGCTGTTATCATGAATCAGGCTGATGCGGATGAGTTGGGATTGCTTGAAGGTGATAGGGTCAGGATCATAGCTAAAAAATCTACGGTTGCAACCGTTCAAATTGCGATGGGTTTGATCGAAAGGGGAGAGCTTGGAGTATGCTACGAGCTTGCCGAAGCTTGCGATATCGAAGAGGGTAGTGAGGTTAAGATAGTTCCCGTTCCCAAACCTCCTTCGGTTGAATATATCAGAAAGAAGTTGGATGGGGGAAAGCTGACCAAGGATGAGATCTACAGGATAGTCAAGGACATCGTAAGCAACGCTCTTACAGAAGTAGAACTCACTGCTTTCGTTCTCTCCACATACATCCACGGTTTGGATTTCGATGAGATAGAGTGGCTCACGAGGGCTATGATCGAAACCGGAGAAACTTTAACGTTCGATGAAGGAATAGTCGTGGATAAGCACAGCATCGGAGGTGTTCCGGGTAACAAGATATCTCTAATAATCGTTCCAACAGTTGCAGCCGCTGGCTTGTTAATTCCAAAAACTGCAAGTAGAGCTATAACTTCCGCAAGCGGGACGGCAGATACGATGGAAGTTTTAACCAACGTAAATCTCAGCGTTGATGAGATCAAGGAGATAACGGAAAGGGTGGGAGGAGTCATAGCTTGGGGAGGTGCCACAAACATAGCTCCGGCTGATGATAAGATAATTAGGGTTGAATATTCGCTCGCCATAGATCCCCGTCCCCAGCTTCTTGCAAGCGTAATGGCTAAAAAGGGAGCTATCGGCGCTAAGAACATCGTTATAGATATACCAGTCGGATCTGGCTCGAAGGTTCCGAACATAGAGATCGGAAGACAGCTCGCAAACGACTTCGTGGAGTTGGGAAGAAGATTGGGCTTGAACGTCACATGTGCCCTTACTTACGGCGGGCAACCGGTTGGAAGGGCGATAGGACCGGCTTTGGAAGCTTGGGAGGCTCTAAAAACTATGGAAAAAAGAAACGGTCCCCGTAGTTTAATTGAGAAGGCCTTGGGGATAGCCGGAATTCTATTTGAGATGACCGGAAAAGCGGTAAACGGATATGCCTATGCCGAGCAGATATTCAAATCCGGAAAAACCCTTGAAAAGTTTAAGCAGATAATAGAAGCCCAAGGAGGAGATCCGAATGTGAAGTCGGACGATATACCAATAGGGGACAAAACGTATGATGTCGTTGCTCCCATTGACGGTGCGGTTGCCGTTGTTCACAATCATAGGCTCGTGAAGATAGCAAGGGCTGCCGGAGCTCCGAAGGATAAGGGGGCCGGAATTCTGTTGCATAAGAAGGGTGGACAGCACGTTAAAGCAGGGGATAAACTTTTTACGATCTATGCGGAGAAGGAGTGGAAGTTGGATAAGGCTATTGAAATAGCCACAAGAGAACCGCCGTTGATAGTTTCGGGTATGATCCTCGAAAAGTATCCCTCGTATAGAATAGTCTGAGGTGATGTTATGATCGTTAAAGAGGGTTTGGAGGATGTTATCGCATGCAGAAGTAGCATAAGTAGGGTGGAGATCGAGGACGGAAAGGCGATATTGGAGTATAGGGGATACAACATTCACGACTTGGCGAAGCATTCGTGTTACGAGGAAGTAGCCTACCTGTTGCTATTCGGCGAGCTTCCGACGAAAAGCGAGCTTGAAGCTTTTAAGGAGGAGCTCAAAGATCTGAGAGAACTTCCGCCTCAAATAATCGGTCTTCTTACGCATCTCCCGCCGTTCACGCATCCCATGGTAGTTTTGAGGACGGCGGTATCATACTTGGGTTCGATGGACAAATATATCCATTACAGAAGTTATGAGCACAGCATCGAGAAGGCTAAGAGTTTGATCGCAAAGTTTCCGACGATAGTTGCATACTACCATAGAATCAGAACGGGTCAGAATTTAGTCCATCCGAACGACGAGCTCGATCATGCCGAGAACTTCCTATACATGCTATACGGTGAAGAGCCGAGCGAATTGGAGGCTAGGTGCTTGGATTTGGACTTCATTCTGCATGCGGATCACGAGCTTAACGCATCGACGTTTGCGGCAAGGGTTGCCGCTTCGACACTTGCAGACATGTATGCCTGCATAGTTGCCGCTACTGGAACTTTGATGGGCCCATTGCATGGGGGAGCGGCGCAGAAGGTAATAGAGATGTTCAGAGAAATAGCTGTCCCTTGGAGAGCAGAAGAATACGTAAAGGAGAAGCTTAAGAGGAAGGAGAGATTAATGGGCTTCGGTCATAGGGTTTACAAGAACGTAATGGATCCGAGAACTATTGAGCTTAAGGCTTTGGCTAAGATGCTTGCTGAGCAGAAGGATTCCAAGTGGTTCGAGATCGCTGAGGCTGTTGAGCAGGCGGCATATAAATACAAGAAGCTTCTGCCGAACGTCGACTTTTATTCAGCATGCATATACGCAACCCTCGGCATTCCAGATGATCTCTTCATACCGATATTCGCAATCGGAAGGATCGCCGGTTGGACGGCACATATCATTGAGCAGTATGAGAACAACAGATTGCTTAGACCTAGAGCTCTCTACGTTGGTCCGAAAAACAGGAAGTATATCCCTATTGAGGAGAGAGGCTAAATCGGGCAACATCGACAACATCAATTTTTCTCGGAACATCCAACACGAGCTTCAAAACCGCATCTACTTTCTTCCAACCGATCCCGAATATAGCTGGCGTGCTGAGATTCAAGACTTTGATAATCTTTCTTGGTGTTAAGCGAGGATCACCCGTGAACAGAACCAAATATCTATCCTCGACGTTCGGAAGTTCGAACTCGAATTCATACTCACCACTCTCGTTCGCTTTGAACAGTGTTGCCCTATAAACCCTCAGCGGTGGGGTTAGGAGTGTTAATTTATATCTTGCGTCGATTTCGATCCTAATCCCTCTCGATCGACCCTTAACATACGATACCCTTCCAAAAATTTTCCCATTTTCAAGCCTTAAGCTAACCTGAGCGTAGGCGTCGTCACATGAAACGGTTAGAACACTTTTATCGAGCGAAATATTGTAGTTTAGCCTTTTGAGGGGGTATATCCCTATCGTTCCGCACACATTTCTGAACTCCTCCAACTCGTAACCTATGAGCTCGATCCATTCCGGATAGCCCGAACCTACAACACCTCTATATTCCAACTTCTCAAGCTCGATAGCATTCGAATTGAATGGCTCTCCTATCGTATCCGTAAATACATCGATATCCAAATCTTCGGTTACACTTTCTACTTTTACAATCAACTTAGCCTTAACCAGCCTCATGGTCTTCGGCAAAATTAGCGTCCCGTTGTTCAACTTGAGTTCCTTTGCGAATTTTCTGAACGCCTTGGAAAACCTGATACCTACTGTGAAGTTCCAGATTCCGGCGATAAGACCAAAGACTCCCAAAATTCCACATAAAACTCTGAAGAATAAAGGAGGAGATTCAGGAAATCTTTCGCTGAAAACTCCGAAGTTTATGGCTATTATGGCGATAATTATGACGATTGCCGACGATAGTAGCCTCGGCCTGTATTCTAAAATTGTTATTTCAACCATTGATATCTGCTTAACATCTACATCTTAAGATTTTCTATTTTTAAGGCATCAATCGATGGAGATATATATAGTAAATATAATCTTGCTCCATGTTCGAGCTCTCAGAGAGGCTTAAAAGGCTACCGCCATACCTCTTCGCAGAGATCGACGAGATGAAAAGACGGAAGGAGAGGGAAGGAGTTAAGGTTATAGACTTCGGCGTCGGCGATCCGGACATTCCAACTCCGAAGCACATCGTTGAGGCTATGCAAAAAGCCGTCGAGAAGCCGGAAAATCACAGGTATCCGAGCTACGAAGGAATGCTTTCATTCAGACAGGCTGTTGCGGAGTTTTACAAGCGAAGGAAGGGAGTTGAGCTCGATCCGAAGAGGGAAGTCATATCGCTGATAGGATCAAAGGAGGGAATAGCTCATTTACCGCTGGCATTCGTGAACGATGGAGACTACGTAATAGTTCCGGATCCGGGGTATCCGGTTTATTTCGCCTCAACCCTGCTTGCGGATGGTATTCCTTATAAGATTCCTTTGAAGAAGGAGAACGGATTTTTACCGGATTTAGAATCCATTCCGGATGAAATTGCTAGGAAGGCGAAGATAATGTTTCTGAATTATCCGAACAATCCAACAACGGCAGTTGCTGAAAAGGAGTTCATAAAGTCCGCTGTGGATTTCTGCAAGGATTACGGCATAATCTTAGCCCACGATTTTGCATACGGAGAAATAACGTTCGATGGCTACCGTGCCAAGAGCTTTCTGGAGGTGGATGATGCATTTGAGGTATGCATAGAGTTCAACTCTCTCTCGAAGACATACAACATGACGGGGTGGCGGATAGGATTTGCAGTTGGTAACGAGGAAATTCTAAAGGGACTGCTTAAGGTTAAGACGAACGTTGACAGCGGGGTATTTCAAGCCGTGCAGGAAGCTGCTATAGCTGCCTTAACCGGAAGCGATGAGTGCATAGAACAGAACTGCAGGATATATCAGGAGAGAAGGGATGTTTTAGTTAAAGGCTTAAGAGAGATCGGCTTAAACTTCGAGAAGCCGAAGGCAACCTTCTACGTTTGGTGCGAGGTTCCAGAAGGTTACACAAGCATTGAATTCACGAAGAAGCTTTTGAATGAAGCCGGAATCCTTGTAACGCCCGGAGTCGGATTCGGCGAGCATGGAGAAGGATTTGTCCGATTTGCACTGACGAGAGACGTTAAGATTATAGAGGAAGCAATAGAGAGGCTTAAAAATATCGATCTTTAAAATTTTATAGATTTCAAAAATGAAAAGTTAATTAAAACCCAACATCGGTTTTAGCTTCATGTTTATATTCGTGTATATAACCTGCGAGAGTTTTGATGAGGCAAGGAAGATAGCAAGACATCTGCTTGAGAAGAGGTTGATCGCCTGTGCCAACATATTTCCAATCAGATCCCTCTTCTGGTGGGAAAGTAAGATCGAGGAATGCAACGAGTTCGCGATAATTGCGAAGACCAAAGCTGAGAAGTTCAAGGAGCTAAGAGAAGAAGTTAAGAAGATACACAGCTATTCAATCCCATGCATCTGTGCGTTCGTAGTTGAAGAAGGAAATAGGGACTTTTTGGATTGGATAGAAAAGACGGTTGAGCATGAGGGGTAAAACGGCAACTTATGGCGATAGAAAGGAGGTAATATATAGCGAGGAGCGTTGGAAAATTCTGAAGCGAAAGAGGGAAAGGGCGAGGGAGGTAATGGAAAGATTGAACGAATTCGGATTGGAATCCATTCTGTATGGCTCGGTTGCAAGGGGGGATGTAACGAGGGACAGCGACATCGATATTTTCATTCCGATTCAGATCCCATCTTACAAGATCGAACTCGCTTTGGACGGGTTTGAGATTTTGGAGAAGAGAATTGTTCAGGCGACTCCGAATTACGCGATAAAGGGTGAATTCGTTTTGGATGAGAACACAACTGTGAGCTTTCCGCTTGTCAAGATGAAGGAAAGAGAATTGGACTTCTACAGATTCGGAGGAGCCTTGAGTTACGAAGATCTTCTGCTCGATAAGAGGGTGCCGGGGGTTGATAAGAGGTTGGTTTTGATTTTGCCAACAGGAAGGGGGCATATTGAGATTCCGATCGATGAACTGCAATCTGCGGAGGTTGCGAGGATTTTGGGAGTCTGCATAGATATAGTTGAGGAAAGAAAAAGGGTTCTGGAGAGGAGGAGAGAAAAGGGAAGAACTGGAGTCTTTTTGTGCGAAACCATCCCGCTCGAATCGAACTTCGAAACCGTTCTTAAGGTTATAGCCGAGAGGAATCCAGCCGTTAGAAAAAGATTGTTGCAGGATTAAGCGGAAGTTTTGCTAACGATTTTCCATGTGAAAGTCGCTATATACATGAAAGGCGTGTCGAGTAGGGCTATCAGCACCTTTATGATATACTGTCCGGCAATCATTCTAATCAGGATGTTATTTGACACAACGCCATAGAACGCAAGCGTTATAAATGTGCATGTATCTATGAGCTGGCTGACTATGGTTGAGGCATTGTTTCTTAGCCAAAGATGCCTACCCTTCGTCTTCTCCTTCCAGAAGTGGAATGCGTAAACGTCGTGGGTTTGGGATATTATGTAGGCTACCATCGAAGCTACTACAATTCTCGGAGTCAATCCAAAGACCTTCTTAAAATCCTTGGCAGTTTCAATGCCTATCGGGGCTGGCTTCCATAGTATAGCCGTGACTATTGCAAGCGTTGCAATTATGTTCGCAAAGAATCCGGTCACAACTGCTTTCTTTCCATACTCCTTTCCGTAAATTTCCCCCAAGACATCCGTAATCAGAAATGTAGCCGAATATACTATTACTCCCGCCGGAACGATTATGTTGCCTACCGTAACGAGCTTGGATGCTATTATATTTGCTACAACAGTCAGGGTAGCAAAGATACCTATGGCTATCTCCACACCGTATATCTCAGCCAAAGCCACTACGAGCGTTACAGCGCTGAGAGTTAGAATAACCCATGCAACGAACTCGATCACAAGAACCCAGTAGTTCTTTCAAGATTTAAAGCTTTGGACTCGAAAATGTAAAATACCTCAACGGCTAAATAATGACGAGCGGGGGTTGCCGAGTCAGGACAAAGGCGCGGGATTTAGGGTCCCGTCCCGTAGGGGTTCGTGGGTTCAAATCCCACCCCCCGCATGCCGTCGGTAGCATTAATAAATTTCACTTGAGATGGCTATCCAATGAATATCATCTTCGACACTCTCAGATTTCTGGCATCCACGATTCCGATAATAGCTTTAGCGAGCTTTCTGGTTTCGTATTCCATAAATAAGGGGATAATGGAAAAGATTTCGGCAAAGATAGAGCCGTTGCTTAGTAGGCTCAACTTGGATCAGGTTACCGTTGCTTCTGTGGCTGTTTGCTTCGTAAGTCCGGTTGCAGCATATTCCATGCTTGCTCAGGCTCTTAAGGAGAACAAAATCGATGAAAGGGAAGTCATAGCGGCATCCTTTCTAAACTCCTTTCCGGCTACATTCAGCCACATCTACTCCTTCTTTATACCCTTCGTCATACCGATCCTGGGATGGGCTGGCGTCGTTTACACGGCATTGAGGTTGCTTGTTGCGATGATTAAATCGGCAATAGGCTTCATCTTAGCTCTAAAATGGAAGAAAAAGCGTGTGGTTGTGAGGAGAGAGGTCAAAGGTTCCAAAGTAGATCCGCTTAAATCTACTTGGGATAACTTAAAGAGGGTAACGCCCATAATGGCTGTAACATATCTGATTGTGAGCATTCTTTCAGCTTACGGATTCTTCGACAGCTTTAAGGAAATATTCAGGTTTCTGCCTTTAGACCCCAATGTTATAACGGTTTCCGCAGTTGAGTTTGTTAACGTTAGAGCTGCAGTCGTTTTAGCTGCGGGCATGCTTGATAGGGGTATTCTAAGCCCAAAATGGGTGGTAATCGGATTGATACTTGGAAACGTGATAACCTTCTCAACAAGGTTCGTTAAGCATTCCCTACCCCTACACGTCTCCCTATTCGGGAGGTTGGGTGTGAAGATAGTTGTTCTCAACGCCTTGGCAACTTTGATCCTGGACGTAATTATAATAGCACTGCTCGTATCGTTTCCATAAATTTATATCTCCTAACGTCTACGACTTTTTATGAGCGACAGAGCGATCATAGCTATTGGAGTAATTGTCGGATTTCTCTTCGGCTTCAACGGAATCGCACTGCTGTTCAACTTGCTCACCCACACCCTTACCGAAGCTCAAGCCCAGCTTTCCCAGATAAGCGCGATTTCAACTCTCGTATTGTTCATGATCGTCGTTGGGATAATAATCAAGGTAAGGGTTCTTTCATCTCTAATAGTCGGTGCCGTGGTCGGAGCTGTGCTCAACTTTCTACTTGAGATGAACGGAATTCACGTGATGAACATGATATACTCAGCGATACTCGAATTTTTAAAAATTCACTAATACATCCAAAATTTTTCGAACCTTATTAGCTTCCAACTGTCCCGGAGCTACCGATTTGCTCACCGTGCAATAGATGAAAGGGGAGCCCAGAAATAGAGCCATTATTCTCGTCCAAGCGAATTTTTTACCCATCAGAAATGCTACAAGGTTTTCGTATTCGCACAGCAATTTAACTATCGTAAGGACATCCTTCTTATCCCTACCCATCGTCGCTATCTTGAATATATCACCTCTCTTGGATTCCACGAGGTCTCTCAGGTATTCGTAATCCGGCGTTTCTTTGAAGTTGTGATATGACTCTATTACTTTGCATCTCATCGCTTCGAACCATTCATCGGAAACGTCGTTTTCCAAATCGACGTAATCCGCATGAACGGAATACCTCGCCAAAGTTTTCAACCTTCGGTCTTCGTCTCCGGAATACCTCCCGCCCTCTTGCTGTCTTCGGATCGTAACTATTATTGGCTTCCCTATTCCCCTAAGCTTGTTTTCATCAGGGAATGTAGAAAAGAGATCGAGCCTCAATTCTATAACGTCGGCGACGTTCATAGCCGCAACTACATCCGCAAAACTTGAAGCCGAAACTACGATTTTCACATGATGGAGTTAGGATTGCTGTTAAAAAATTTATTCAAATTCTATCGTAGCAGGAGGCTTCGGTGTTAGGTCGTAAACAACCCTCGTTACCTCCGGTATTTCGGACGTGATCCTTAGGGTAATCTTCCTAAGCTTGTCGTAATCTATTTTGAGCACATCAGCCGTCATACCATCTCTTGAATCCACAGCCCTTATCGCGATTACGTAGCCGTAAACCCTAACGTCACCCTTAACACCGGTGGCTTTACCGATTAAAGCGGCAAAAGCCTGCCACTTCTTGTAATCTTTCAGCTCCTCCTCAACGATCTTCGTAGCCTTCCTTACTATCTCAACCTTCTCCGGCGTAACCTCGCCGACTATTCTAACAGCCAATCCCGGTCCGGGGAAGGGCATCCTCTCGCAGATCTCCTCCGGCAGTCCCAAATACCTCGCAATCTCCCTTACCTCATCC
>JALWBF010000017.1:0-1917 GCA_027016055.1 Archaeoglobaceae archaeon
TAACCGTCTCTCTGAAAACTACGATCGGCGGTGACGTTATAACTTCGATGCCCTTCTCCCTCCTTATCTTCTCAACCTTAACCTCCAGGTGCAGTTCTCCCATTCCGCTGATCAAATGCTCACCGGTCTCTTCGTTGAGCGTGATTTGCAGAGTCGGATCTTCCTTAGCCAGCTGTCTGAGAACCTCTATCAGCTTCGGCAGATCCCTCGGATTCTTAGCTTCGATGGCCATCGTAACTACAGGCTCGCTTATGTGCTTTATCTCCTCAAACGGCTCGAAGTTCTCAAGCGTTGAGCATGTCGAACCGGCTACGGCATCCCTCAAGCCCACTACTGCTACTATGTTACCGGCTGGAATCTCTGGAACCTCAACCCTCTTCGGACCCATGAACAGGCCGACAGTCTGAATTCTGTTCTTAGTCTTCCTGTCAACGATATACAGCTCCATTCCCGGCTTGAGAGTTCCGCTGAAGAGCCTACCTACTGCAACCTCTCCGGCATGCGGATCGACGATTATCTTCGTGATCATAAGAGCCACAGGCCCATTCGGATCGCATTTAACCATAGCCTGCCCTTCCGGGCTGTTAATATCTCCCTTCCATATCGTCTTTATTCTCTCCTTCTGAGCCTCTATTGGGCTCGGAAGATGTCTTATAACCATGTCGAGCACGACTTTGTGCAGCGGTGATCTCTTAGCAAGTTCCTTCCAATTGTCTTCCTTCAAATACTTGTAAACCTCCTTGAAACCCACTCCGGTTTCTTTCATCGCCGGAACGCTGACAGCCCATTTGTAAAGTGCGGAACCGAAGGCTACGCTACCGTCTTCAACCTTTAGCATCCACTCCTTGTATTTCTCGGGTTTCATAGCCTTGATTAGCTTGTTCACCTCCAAGATAACCCTCATCAGCTTTTCCTGCATCTGATCAGGCGTTAGCTCGAGTTCTCTGATCAGTCTGTCGACTTTGTTTATGAAAAGCACAGGCTTAACATTTTCTCTCAACGCTTGCCTTAGCACGGTTTCCGTTTGTGGCATTACACCTTCGACGGCATCGACTACGACTATCACACCGTCGACAGCCCTCATAGCCCTCGTTACGTCTCCTCCGAAGTCGACGTGACCGGGGGTATCGATGAGGTTTATCAGATAATCCTTCCCCTTATACTCGTGAACCATAGAAACGTTCGCTGCGTTTATAGTGATACCTCTCTCCTTCTCCTGCTCATCGAAGTCCAAGTATAGCTGCTGCCCCGCGAGCTCCTCGCTGATCATTCCGGCTCCTGCCAACAGATTATCGCTCAAAGTCGTCTTTCCATGATCTATATGCGCGACTATGCCCATGTTTCTGATCTGCTCGGGTTTCCACATCAATTCCTTAATCTTATCGATCATTTTCTTTGCCCTCACCATAAATTACCACCTCATATATAATCAATTTATAAAAATAGACGTTAAAAAATACGGTTATCTTGCCGACTTGGCGACCCTCTCAACTTCCTCCTTCTTGGCAACAGCATAGCTCTTGGGATCGTTGTTGGCTGCGGCAATTAGCTCGTCCGCTAAGCATTCCGCTATGCTCTTCTTTGATTTGAAAGCCGCCAAGCGTGCCCCTTCGGCAATGTTTCTCAAAGCCACATCCACCCTTCTGAGCGATGATGTGTCGACCGACTTCGGAACGGCGATACCTCCGTATTTAAGCCTGACTACCTCTTCTCTCGGTCCAGCGTTAATTATAGCATCTACGAGCACTTGAAGAGGATTCTTCTTTGTTTTTCTGTGAATTATCTCGAAGGCTTCCCTTACGATATCGTAGGCAAGCATCTTCTTGCCGGTATTCTTGCCCTTTCTCATCATCTTGTTTATCAGCCTCTCAACGATGAACACGTTTTGCTTGGCAAAGGGAATGTTGGCGTGCCTTC
>JALWBF010000017.1:1927-4912 GCA_027016055.1 Archaeoglobaceae archaeon
GTTTACCATCACTACCTTGTATCTTACACCCGGAATGTCGCCCATCGATCTGCCCATTCTTCCGCCGATACCTTCGATTATAACCTCATCGTGCTCGTCTATGAAGTTTATGGCTCCGTCTCCCGGGCAGAATGCGGTTACCTGCCTACCGTTCTTGATTAGCTGAACTCTGACGGCTTTTCTAATGGCCGAGTTCGGCTGTCTCGCTTCTATTCCTATCTTCTCGAGCACTATCCCTCTCGCCTGCGGAGCTCCCTCCAACGGATCGGATTTCTCCTTAAGCTCAAGGACTCTCCTAACGTATCTCCTATCGCTCCATCTAAACTTCTTCCTATTTTCTATCAGCTTTCTCGCGGCAAACAGCCCTCTACCCATGAGCGTCACCTCCTAACAATTAGGGTGGTTCTGATTTTTTAAACTTTATCTCGTCTGAAGCGGTATGTAATATCAAGTGGCTGAAGCTGTATTTAATAAGCTTTTGTAGTTTTCGAGCTGTATGGCGATACAGCACAAGATAACGTAAAAACCGTTCCGATTATTTCACGATTATATCGTCGATGTCGTGATGCCTTCTCGCCAACTCTTTAGCTTTGTTTATGTTCTTTCCGCCTTTACCTATTATCAGACCCTTATACTGTGGATTTACGCTTACCTGTGCTATCTTCTTACCTCTCCTCTCGATGATCTTGACGTTCACCTTAATCGGCTTAAAAATGTTTGTTATAAATTCGACAGGATCATCCGAATGCTCTATTATCTCGATCTTCTTACCTATAAGCTCCCTCGCTCTTTCTACGTTTATGCCTCCTCTACCTATCGCAATGCCCATGTCCCCCTTTCTGACTACGAATATTACCTTGTCATCCTGCACGATGCAGTCTTTTACGCTCGCTCCGGTTAAGCTTTCAAAAAGGGTAAGATAACGAATGCTCTCCGCCGATAGCTTCACCTCCATAATACCAAACCTCATTCAGCGCTGAGTATCTCGGATTCGCCGGCTTCTATTATAGCAAGGGCGGCAACACTAAAAGGTTTACCGCATATGGCTCCCAGCTCCATGTTGGTTCCGTTGTAAACCAGAACAGGCACCTTCGCCTTATTCGCTTTGTTGATCTTCTCCCTAATTTCCTTCGGGCAGTTCATAGCAACTATGACCATCTTTGCTTCACCCTTCTTCAAAGCCTTTATCGTTCTCTTACTCCCCAAGTAAACCTTTCCAGTTCTTAAAGCCTTTCTCAAAGCCTTCTCCAGATCGACCTTCATTTCCTACCCCCCAACTTCATTACAAGCTTAACATCACCCGTTCCAAGCTTTATGGGCTGACCAACGATTATGTTTTCGGTAATACCCTTCAGCTCATCAACTTCACCTTTTATGGCAGCTTCGAGCAAATTGTTCACCGTCATTTCGAATGCTGCCCTTGCAAGTATGCTCTGCTTCTCTCCGGCTACTCCATGTCTTCCTATCTGCTTCAACTCTCCGTCAGCAGTCATGACATCGGCTACGAGCATTATGTGCCTTATATCAACTTCAAGACCCTGCTCCTCGAGTGTTGCTACCGCCTCCCTAATCACGGCATTTCTTGCGGCTTCGATTCCGAGGACTTCGTATATCTCGTAGATGTTGTTCGTCAGAGTCCTCGTGAAGTCGACGCCCTTTACCTTCATCACCTTCTTCAGGTTTGAACCTTCAGTGTAGAGCACGTATTCGTCGCCCTCCTTCCTTACTATCACCCTTCTAATCTCCTTTATTCCGGCTATCACTTCCTTCTTCAATTTGTCGAATGTATCCATCAGGGTCTTGTATGGCTTGTCAACGTCAGGTGGAATTTGGATTATAAGCTTTCCGCCCTCCTCTGTTATCTCCATCTTGAGCTTCTTCTCGAGCTTCTTCTTAACTTCACTCAGCGTCAGCCCCTTCCTCTCCAAAGCCTTCGGATCAGGATTTATGATGATTCTGAGATGTCTTATGTCTGTCGTAACGTCTGCTATGTCGAGGATGTAAGTAGCTTCGATTTTGTTGGCAACTTCTCTAGCTTTCTCTCTGCTCTTCGCATATTCGGGCAACAATCTGATAGTCATCATCGGCGTTGAGGGATGCTTTCTGACGTCCAAAATTTCTATTAGCCTCGGTAAACCCAATGTAACGTCTATCTCGGCAACTCCAGCGTAGTGGAAAGTTCTCATCGTGTTGTGCGTAATCAAGCCTTCGGCTGTGGTGAACGTCTCCAATCCTTCGACGCTCAGATCGTATACGTAGCCATCGTAATCAACGTATTCTATCGATACTATCTCATCCCAGACTACGTCAGATTCAACGGCCCTTCTGAGAACTTTCAGCTCTTCTACTTCAATACCCTTAACTTTGGCAAGCTCTTCTAACTTTGCAAGATGCCTCTGCAGAGTTGCCCTTCCGATCTTCTGCCTTCTTGCGTAACGCAACGGATATCCGAGCTTTCTTGATGCATCCGAAAGAGCTGAGCCTATCGAGGGTATCATGTCTATCAGATCGTGAGTAGTCTCGGACTCCGACTCGGCAATTCTCCTAAGCTTTTCAGCCTTTTCCGGCAAGGATGAACCTATTTCCTCTGCAAATCTCTTTGCATATCTGTGGGATATCTCGATTACATACCGTCCCTTCATTCTCCTCTTAACGCCGAATATGCCGAATCTCGTCAGCAGCAGAGCTATTCCGTCTATGATCTCCTTGGAGGGCGAAGGAGCTCTGATGGTCTTTCTTTCAACGCTTACGCTTCCACTTCCGTCGAAGTAACCTTGCAAGAGACCTCTCACGAACTCCCTTTCAGCGCTAAACACGAAATCCGGTATCCTCTTATCCTTGGCGTTGCTACCGAAGTTTTTAACGAACTCGCTAAGATATGGCATTATATCATCTGCGAGCCTTTTGACGATTTTCCCGTTCTTATTCGAGATCGACGCGAGGCGCTTTATTGAGTAGCCGTCTGCAAGGCATATACCAAAGAAG
>JALWBF010000018.1 GCA_027016055.1 Archaeoglobaceae archaeon
TTACTTAATGGAGCTTTTGGGCGAGCAAAGGAAGTTCTTACTCAATATGCTCGATGAGAAGATAGACGACCAAGGAGTTCTGCATATAAGAATCGATAAGCAGAAAGCATATCTGGGTGAGGTTGAGCTGACGGAAGGCGGAGACGCGATCGTCGTTAAGACTAAAATCGTCACTTATCCTGCGAAGAGGGAAAAGATAATCGAGGCTGCGAGGCAACTCATAGAGAAGGGATACCGATGAAAATGGTCAACGTCGATTTCATCAGGTTCGTTCCGGATCAAAAGGCTTACGATTTCGGATTTGAAAAGTTCGTAGTCTTCTCCGAAAATCCTTCGAGCTTGCCGGATTCGGTGCTTAAAGGATACATTGTGAAGGCTGAAAGCGGGAGGGATCTTATTGAGAAGCTTAGGCATGCCAAGGACGACTGGTTCGTCGGAGTGATCGGAAATCTTAAGGTTTTAAGAAGCGCGGTGATGAGAAGGAGGGTGGATATAATATTGGATTTTATGGATAGAGAACTCGATTACGTGACGGTTAAGATGGCTAAGGAGAAGGATGTAGCAATCGAGATATCGCTTTCGAAGTTCCTGAATTCCGAAGGATTGAAGAGGTTGAGGCTCATAGAAGAAACGATCGATCTGATCAGAATCATAAATAAGTTCGATGCGCCGTTCGTTCTAACTTCCGGAGCATTTCGATTTTACGAGTTGCGCCCAAAGAGGCAGATACTCGAGTTCTTCAAGTTCTTAGGAGCTAACGCCGATAGAGCTGAATATTGGCTCGAAAGACTGATAAGACGTTACACCGATCCGAGATACATTATGGATGGGCTTGAGATCGAAAACGGTTAAGTATAGGCTTTGATCATTAAATGCCATGGAAATCACGCTGAAGCCAATAGGCTACGTTATCGATGAAAACGTTATAGAAATTCTTCCGGAATTCGAACGAGCTCTTAAGGATTTGGAGAAGCACGAGCTCCTCTGGATTCTCTATCACTTCCACAAAGCCGAAGAGGCTCTGCTCGTTCATCCTCACGGTGATAGAACAAAGATTTGCGGTGCATTTGCCACTCGATCTCCGAGAAGACCGAACAGAATTGGCATGTCCGCAGTCAGGCTTTTGAGGGTTGAGGGAAGAAGGGTTTTGGTTCAGGGGCTTGATGCCCTTAAGGGATCGCCGGTTATAGATATAAAGCCTTATGCGGAGGTGTTCGATCTGCCATTCGGAAGCGTTCTATGCATGGAGGATATAAGAAGGAGGATAATCCACGACAGGTTAATCGAGGATTACATAGATCTTGAAGTTCAGCTTCAACCGAACGGATTCGACTGCACGCTTAGGAAGGTTGCCAGAATCAAAGGATCGGCTAGGATCGACTTTCATTCGAAGGAACTGCCGGAAGTTGAGGAGCTTGAGTTCGATGAAGAGGGATGGGTTTTTCTGCCGAAGGGATTTTACAAGGTCTATCTGAACGAGATCGTAAACCTTCCGACGAATCTGATGGCCTTCGGAAGACCCCGTTCGACCCTCATCAGATGCGGAGCGAATATACTCACAGCCGTTTGGGATGCCGGATATAGAGGGAGGAGCGAAGTAGGATTGGTCGTTTACAATGAAAACGGAATCTGGCTTAAAAGGAATGCGAGAATAATGCAACTCGTTTTCGTCAAGCTGAGTTGCAAAGCCGAGCCTTATGCCGGTAGCTATCAGCACGAAAACTTGTGATGCATGCTTGGGAAAGCTTTTATTCAAAACGAATCGATGCGAATTGCATGGTCAGAGTTGTGGCAACCGGAACTTTCGACATAATCCATCCCGGTCACATCAGATTCCTTGAGGAAGCCAAGAAGCTTGGTGACGAGCTCATAGTCATCGTTGCAAGGGAGAAAAACGTCCGGCACAAACCTAAGCCGATAATTCCAGAAGAGCAGAGGAGGAGGGTGGTTGAAGCTCTAAAGCCTGTTGATAAGGCTATATTGGGTGATGAACACGATATGTTCAAGCCTATAATGGAGTTAAAGCCTGACATAATCGTTTTGGGCTACGATCAGCACTTCGATGAGAAGAAGCTCGAAGAGGAATTGAGGAAAAGAGGGTTGAACACAAAGGTTGTTAGAATAAAGGTGAAGGAGGAATGCGAATACTGTTCGAGCACGAGAATAATCAAGAGGATAGTCGATGTCGTTAAGAGTAGGTTGAAGGAGTATGAGGAATTCTTTAGGAAGAGGGGGATCGAATGAAATCAATCTCCGTTCTTAGGAGGCCAGTTCTGCTCGAGCCAACCCTTAATCCTTCCCGAATCTATCGGTCCAACCAGAACCTTCCAGCCCGTCTCATCCTCTATTGCTCCCTTTAGTCTTGCAGCCAAACCTGGGATTATAAGATAACGATGCTTCACCTTCTCCTCTATCCCCGTCTGTTTCATCAGCTCCTTAACTCCGCTCGCGTTGAACTGCCCTCCGGCTACGGCAGCTTCAACGCATATCCCGCCGGTATCAAGCACTAAAAGCCAGCAGTCTATCTTCGCACTCGTAAGATCGCTTTCGACCGTATAATAAGTCAGGGCGAAGTTCGTTGTAATCATAACCGGGGAATTCTCGTCCGGATTTCCGATCTTTCTCAAACCCGGCTCAACCTGCACCGGAACTCTCGGATCCGTGTATATGTTCTGCCTCAAGATTACGAGGGGCATTATCGTCCAAGGTTCGAGGCTCTTGAATATCATCACATCCGCATATTTCACTATGAATATCGCACCTATTACACACTCCCAGTAAGCTTTTGCCACGTCGTCTCCTTCTATAACCCATGCAGAAATGGGAGTTACCATTATCGGATATGCAACATCCTTATCCCCGTTAATGGCAGTTCTTCTAAGCTGAATCACTCTTTCGAACGTTCCTCTCAATCCCTCTCCTAAAGGTTCAGTAATTGGATCGAGCACGATATCCTTAACTCCTGCATTTCTAAATGTGACCGCTAAGCTCTTGAGGGTGTTTAAATCCTTGGATCTCAACGTCACCGGAACTTTAAATTCCAGAGCAAGCTTCAGAAACTCCCTCCAATTATCTTCCGTTGCCGCGTATATCAGTGGTCTCTTATCCGCCACTACCTCCAATGCTGATCTGATGCATTTCGGATCGAGCGAAACCAGTATCATAGGTCTCCCGTAGCCGGCAACCTTCTTAACAACCTCTCTAAACCTCTTTGCATCACCGGAAGCACATCGAACTGCCATTCCTTCGATCGTCAGGAACTTACCGACGTAGAACTTCCTGTATTCAACCACCTTGCTACATCGCTCGTCTATTTCCTTATCGTCAAGCGTGTCCGGGATGTCGTAGAAGAAGGCTGTGGGATTGAAGAACGTAAGCTCGTGCCTGTGAAGAACGTCCTCGCCACCTATCTTAACCGCGTAATCTCCGGTTCCTATCACAACTTCAGCTATCTCAGGAGCAACGAGCTCCTCTATCTGTTGAAGCTTTTTCTTAGCCTTTTCATCCTTCTTAGCCTGCTCGACCAAAGGCTTGCATTGAGTGGGCTTTGCTGATCTGTCCAAGAGATGAGCTGCAAAGCTCATGCACGTATCGAATCCGCATTCCCCGCAGTTCGTTTGGGGAAGGAGTTTGTAGATATCGAGCGGACTCTTAGCCTTCATGCCACCACCAACCAATCCTTATCTATACTCTCCTTAGATTTACCCCCGAGCATGCTTATAACGTCCTTAAGAACAGCAACGCTCGCCGGGTGTAGCATCATGAATATATCGACACCGGCCAATGCAAGCGTTAATCCCGTTAAGATTTCCCAAAGCGGACCCCTCAACTCTCTCGGTCCCCAAGAGGTATCGCCTGAAATCGGCGACTCCTTCATCCAAGCCTCTCTTGCTCCCCATGCGTTCGTAGTTCCGCTCGAAATTGGGAATGCTAAATCGGCATCTCCCTTTAAGGCGGCAAGTCTAATCCTTTCCATGTTTGAGAACGCGTAGTCTATGCCGTATCCGAGGGGAGCGGTTGTGGGATCCATCACCAAGCTGTTCGGCGAAAGACCGGCCTTCTTGAGAAGATACCTGTTCAGAGTTTTCTGGGAATTTATATCGAGCTGAGTCCAAGCCAAAACGACCTGATTATACTTCTTCGCGGCGTTCGCAATTCTCTCCCAATCCGTATCGAGCGTTGCAGATGCGAGCAATACCCTTTCCCCTTCGGCAACTTCCGCAACCTTCTCGAGCAAAGGCGGATCCTTCTCCTTGTTACCGCTACCTCCGACGACTATAGGGCATTTGACTGCTTGAAGAACTTCCTCAACAGTCTTGACAGCTTCGTGGATCGGAGTATCATCGAGCAAGGGATCCGTGCTGACCAGATGAATCGTAACCATATCCGCTCCGAAATCCTTTACAACCTTCCTAGCCCATTCCGCTGGGTTGTCCATAACATCCTCGTAGTGCTCCCTAACGGCTTTGGGGAATGGAACCGGCTTGTCGAAGACGTCTACTGTTATCACCGGCAAATGCGGTTGCTCGGAATCGAAGAGATAGAAGGGCAAGCTTCTTTCCCCACCCACCGTGATCGTATACTTTCTCGTCCCCCCTTCCTTAGGCGTTGCTCCCAATGTTACTTCATTTATCTTTCCGGGAAATTCGGATTTGTAAGGCTTAAATTCGGCTTTAACCAATTCCCGCGGCAGCTCTTCCTTTTTCTCCAACCTTTTTTCCATTTCCGGCTTAAGCTCAGCTCCGAAGAGCTGCTCAACTGGGAATCCTAAGATCTTCGAAGCCCTTGCCAAATGATAAGCAGCCATTCCGAGTTCCTGAGCCAAGGCTTGAATGATCGGAAGAATACCAGTCCCGGGCTCGATTTCTATCTCTATATCGCCCTCTATACGCACACCCTCAAGTTCTTCGATGTTATACTTCTTCAAGAGCTTGAAGAGATCGTCTATCTTCACGATCCCCACCCCGTTAAGACTTCTGCGATAAATCTAACCTTTCTTGCGAATTCGGAATCATTGGGCAGATTTATTATTGGCTCGCCTTTCAGATCGAGCTCGATTACCTTTTCATCGTAGGGCAGGAGCTCGAGAAGAACGAAATTCTCCCTCTTCGCAAAATCCTTTATCATTTCCTTCGCCTCATTTCCCATTATTTTGTTTCCAACGAGAAATATCTCCCTAAAGTTTAGATTCAATTCTTTAACCAAATCCTTTATCTTCTTTGCTGTTTTTAAACCCTTTCTGGATGTATCCGTAACTACGACTATGTAATCCGCACTCTCTATTGTCTTCCTGCTGAAGTGCTCCAGTCCGGCTTCGCAGTCAACTATCACGTGATCGTAATGCTTCATAAACTTTCTCAGAATGCTCCTAAGCAGGTTGTTCACGAAGCAGTAGCATCCCTCCCCTTCTGGTCTACCCATAACGAGGAGATCGAAGTTTTCGAACTCATGTATGACCTCGAATATCTTCCCTTCTAGCCACAATCCCTTATCGACAGTTCCCAAGGAATCCCTCGTAACCTGAAACAACTCACGAACATCTCCGAGCGTTTTCTCGACTTCCACTCCTAAGGCATCCGGCAGATTTGAATCGGGATCAGCATCTACGGCTAAAACGTTGGATGTTTTTTCTGAGATAAACTTAACTAACAGAGCGGCTATAGCGGTCTTTCCGGTTCCGCCTTTTCCCGTTATTGCTATCACGACCACATAAGATCCCCGCTACTCTTCTTTGAACTTGACCTTTTCGATGTATATCTTTGCACCCTTCAAAATAATTTTAAGCTTTCCAGCGTTCTGCTTTTCATCTTTCATAATCTTAACTTAGCTCTTTTTATCTTCAACCTTTCGAACGACTATCTTATCGATGTAGATCCTCGCATTCTTTATGATCAGCTTTATGGTAGGCATGCTCTGAGCCATCGGAATCTGAGGAAGCTGAGGAGCTTGAGTTGGTAACACTGTCGGAGCCTCTTCTGCCGGAACCTCCTCGACCTCCTCAACCTTCTCTTCCTCCTTTTCCTCCACCCAGCCTTCCGTGATCTTCTTTCCATCAGCCGGTCTAACAACTCCCTTAACGACCGGATGATCAACCCTCTTAAGAAACTCCTTCAGCTCATCTATCGTCTTTGCATCCTCTTCCGTGGCAATCTTATCACGCATATCTTCTGGAATATACTTCAGAACCTTCTCCTTCAGCTCCTTAGGCATCCAAACTACCCTATACCATCCTCCATCCGCCTGAAGAAACTTCTTGCTTCTGAAGTAAGCCATCCCTACGCCCAAGAATCCGACCGTCTGCTTTCCTCCACCTGTTTGCCCGGCCATTGTTGAAAAAGGCAGACCGTTTGGAGCTGGATGCGGATATCCCCTGTGCACGAATCCAATTCCGTCGACTTCGGGCATGTAAAAGCCGATGACTTCGAAGCATCCGCATGATGTATGTGGACTGTCGAAGAAGCTGTGAAGCTTAACCCTCTCCACACTTCCACCGCTCTCCTGCTTCGCGAATTCGTTGACGCCGGTGTATTCCCCGCTGATCGGATCTATACATTCCCCCTTCGGAACGGGTCTGTTCGGACCTTCTGGATCTATCTTAGATGCAGCCCTCGCATCGAACCAAGTTATCGCTCCGCAAAGTGCCGGTCTGTCCGGGCTTATTATGCAAACGTGAGTTGGAGCGAAGCTTTGGCATAGAGAGCATGAGTAAAATTCCTCGACATCTTCGTCATGCAACTTCTCAACCCTCGCATCTCTTTCCTCATAAATAGGCCTCGCGAGTTCGTTCAGCAACCTTTCTATTAACTCCTTATCGGTTATGTATAATGCCTCTATCTTCTCTATGAACGGCATCTCGTTCTTGTATAGCAACATGGTTGCTTTTGCTATCTGTAGCAAGCTCTTAAGACCCTTTTTAACTGCATTCTTGCCTATCCTTATCCAAATCGTATCCCTCGAATTTATGTGCATGTATCCTTCGATGTAATTCTGGAACTCGTGGTTTCTCCTTTCAACTACCGGCTCTATGTCCGGATCGATCTTTTCGCCAGCTATGTAATATATCATCGCAAAAGGATATCTTCCTCCCTCTTCCATCTCATCGAGATCGATTCCGACGAGCGTTGCCTTCATATCCTCAACCTGATCTGGAGGAAGCGAAATGACGAGTTCGAATCCCATGGTCTTTGGACCGGCTAACTCCACAAACATGTCTCCCTTCCTTATCCTTTCTCCTTCGAACATCGGAGATATCTCGAACGGAAATTCCTCCTCACCGACGCTGACCTTAACCTTCTTCCCTTCGGGAATTTCTATCTTCTTTCTTTCAACCATCCTTTACACCTCCAAATAATAATTCATATAGAAGCCGAACTTGGCGTGAATACGGTGGCTATCGACTTTATCTCCTTCTTAATCAGGTGTTTGCTCGAACCACCCGTTGCAATTATATCTATCCCAATCTTCTCGTGAATCCTTACGACAAAATCCGTAGGCCTTTCATCCTCAATTAGCCTACCCACCGTTATCAAAACGGGATGTTTGGATTTCTTTATCATCTTGGCCTTTATTATATTAGCGAACTTGCTCGCTTGGATGTCTGCGGGATTAAAAATCCTCGTATTCTCAAAGATCTTATCGATTCTCACGGCAATCACCTAACGATCTTTTCTCCGGTATACTTCTCATAAACGTGCTCGACCAACGTAGGATTGAACCCCGCATCGTATCGCCTTATTGGACCCTCTATAATCCTCTTGCTCTTCCAATCTATCTTCCAGCCGTGCTCGTCTTCCAAAATCTTCAGAAGTTTGTCCTTCAGCTTAGCCGGCAGATCGGCTTCAGTTCTGACGTATAGATGCCAATCATCCGGCAGGCAACCCAGATACTTCTGGCTAAGTTCTATGTAGTTCGTTAGCTTGATCTGCCTGCCCTGCGGAGTATCTGCCGGTCTTATGCACAACCTCGCAAGCTGAACTATTGCCTCCTCCTTCGTTTCGGCACAAACGAGCAATGCATCCGGAGCGGGCTCAATCGGCATCTTCTTCCTCGATTTTATATCGTAAACCCACCACTTCTCCCTCTTCCAGAATTTACCGATGTAGGCTCGTCTGTATTTGGCTGAATGAGGACCTACTACAACCGGGACGCCGAGTCTGTTGAAACCGGTTGCGATGGATGCCGCCTTTTGGCTGTATGCACCCCAAGCCAACCCAACCGCTCCTATTCTGTTCAGTATGTAATCAGCTATTTCGGCGTAGTTGCCCCTTAAAGGTCTCTGAGCGAATATCGCAGCGATCTTTATCACAGCTCCACTTATATGCGAATTCGCGACACAGCTTCCAACGTTTACGAGCCCTCCGGCATCGAATACGCCGGGATACTTTTCATACAGGCTTTTGCTCTCCTCATCGGTATACATCCCCAGATCCATCGCATGGCAACCTGATGCCACGACTATGTATCTTCTCTTTAAAAACTCCTCAATTATTTGCCCGAGTTCCTCCCTAGCCTTCGGATAGTTGGGACAGCCTACCGCAGCTATAACCCCCGGAATAGTCCCCATAACGATTGGCTGTCCGACCTTTCTGATTTCCACATCCTGAATCGGACCCCTTCCAGCCCTGCTTTTTCCGGTTTTAACTTTAAGCTGATCCAAGCTCGATTTCATTATAACGTCGACTATCCTTATCCCCTTGGGACAACTCTGCTCGCATCTTCCACAAGCTATGCAGTTCGGTTCAATCTCTCTGAACTTGCTGAAGTCCCCTTTCTTCTTAGCATGTTGCATCGCAACGTCGATGCGCAGATTGTGCGGACACGAGAAAACGCATCTCGCACAGCCTGTGCATTTCTGGACTTCGGCTTTAAGCTCCTCTTCACTCATGAACGGCTCCTTATTGCCTCTTCTCTTTCTTATCTCTATAGCCACTCTTACGGCAATTTCTCCGACCTTATCCGGATCCCTGATCAAAACACCCTTGGTTCTTCCGCTGACTAAATCCTCTATAACTACGTCTGGATTCTCGTGGGTTCTGTCAGGCAATCCCCTCGAAGCTGCTTCCGAAGTCGCTATAACCGGAATCCCCATCTTGGCGCATTCTCTAAGTGTATCTGCCCTTATGCACTGCTCATCCGTAACAACGACATCCGGAATTCCGGAACGGATGGCTCTGAGTTCGAAGCTCAAAGTTCCGACGATCTTAGCCTTCGGATCGTATCTCGTCGTATCGTGGGCTGTGCAGCATAAGCCGGCAACTTCGACTTCATCCTCAAGACCGTGCTCCTCCAAATAGTCGACTATGTTTCTTGCCGGAAGAACGTTGTGACCTATAATCAGAATTATAGGTTTGCTTAAGTCCAACACGCCGAAACCGGTATCTACCAACGGAGCATCCGGATCTCCTTTCGGATAGTTGAAGGCTACTATCTGAGCTATGTCGGCAACCTCCATCGCAACGTGATCGAGCATTCCGACGTGCAGAGATTTCGATTCGTAGTCCAAGTAATTTTCTTCCTGTCCTGTGTGAACGGTATGCAGAACCCTAACCAACTCCTGCTCAACGTAATCCAAGACCATCTCAAGATCTCCGATCGTCTTCGGTCTTATTCCGAAAACGAGCCTTATGTTCGGGGCTTCTATATTCACGTTGCTTCCCAAGTCTATCGGATGATCGCGACCGAACTTTTCGACGAGGTAGTGAACCAAATGCCTTGCGTGAGATGTGTGAGCTGAGGCTCCTATTAGACTCGTGAGGACGAACATTCTGGCTTTCTGGGTTTTAAGATCGATACCGCAAGCTCCTTCCTTGTTGCGAGACAGATCGCAGGGTCCCATCGTGCAGAGGTTGCAGAAGTCCTGAACGGGGGCATAGAAGGGTTCGTATCTGTCCAAGAGCTTCTGATCCCAGTATCTGAGGTCGAGAATGTGCGGTCTCGGCGTTGGTCCCATTGGCTCCCATTCATCCTCTTCGATGACCTTCCCTATTCGAATCGTGACGTTTCTCATGTCATCAAGGACAATAAAACCCTCCTTGAGATCCATTACAATCCCCGCCCCGAATCTAACATTATAGATTATAAACTTTTTCCACTGGAATATCTACATTATTAAATCATCTGCTATACAGTGTTATTGTCTAATCGATTATTAACACTGAATAATAACTACGTATATCTTTCGAGAAGTTCGTTCGGCGTCGTAATTTCGCCATCCGTCGGTTCGATCGTGATCTTGTCGGAAGACAGATAGCACGAATAGATGCTTTTCGGAATCAATGCGCAATCTTCCGGAGCTATCTCGCTAACCTTCAGCCTTAAATTCGCGCACCTCTCGTTTGACGAAACCTTCACTATCTGCCCATCTTTGAATCCGAAGGTTTTTGCCGTATTGGGATTTATAATCACAATCGCGGATTTTTCAACGAATTCTTCGCCGAACTTGTCCTTCATCGCAACAGATACCTGAAATCCGTCCCTGTATGTAATAAGCTTCAGCTCAACCTTCTTTAGGAATTTCGCGAATCTCAGCATTTCACAATCCCCCCAGAATACTCTTTAATATCTTGGCATCGTCAAATTCCGACTTAAAAATCGGCTTAAGTTCGACTTCCGTAAAATCGCTTCTGAGCATCCTTCCACCGCATTCTACACCCGATATAGCCGAAGGAATTACGACATCAGCAATCTTTGATGTAAAGCTGACCTTGGGATCTATGACTATTAGTTTAAGTTTAGCAAGTTTCTTTGCGACATCGAAAGGCATCGAGTCCAGCGGATCGCTACCTACGATTATGGCAGTGTCTACGGCTTCATCGATCAGCAGATCCTCTAAGTTCGCCTTCGGTATTCCGGCTTCGAATAGGCTTTTGAAGAATCCCATTGAATTTGTGCGGTAATCCGTGGGGATGAAGTAACCCACATTGCTTACGAATCTGACGAACTCCTCAAGTTCGTTACCCAATCCTTCTATCAACCCCCCTCCGCCGAATATGACGTTGAAATCCGATTTCTTTATCTCTTTGACAACTCTTAAAACATCTCCGCTTGCTATTCCACCTTCTAAAGCTGTTAAGAATTCCCGAATTATCTTTCTGTCGTCGTCACTTTTTATGAAGATAGCGTTCTTCTTAGCGAGCATCGCGGTATGGCTTTTTCTAACATCCACAACGACCAAAAACCTGTCCTCCTCGTAACCCCTCTGCCTCTTTTTCCCTCTCGGATAGTATGTGTATCTCGACATGTGTCTCGGCATCGAATTGTGAATGTCGCATCCCCAGTAGAATATAACGTAGGCGTAATCCTTCACGTTTTCAAGAGTTGTTGAAGGTATCTCCTTTCTCAATATCATCTCCGCCAACTTGCCGAATTTTGATCCATTGTCAACGTATGCGGAGATCTTCTCCGCGAGCTTCATTGCGATCTTTTGAGCTTCGAGCGTTGAATTGTTCAAGCCGTAAATCGCAACTCTCTTGGAGTCTTTCAGAATCTCCACAGCTCTTTCGATTGCTGAATCGATATCAGTTTGCTTTCCATCGATAAGCGGTTCAGTTCTTGCAACCGAACGGTTGAGGTATAATCCGGCTCCTATCCTGCATGCATGCCTTATGACATCCCCTTCGATTTCGATATCATCACAAAGACACGAGCAACCCGTGCAGACCCACATCATAACTCCTCCAGAAATGCTATTGCTGAAGTTGGACAGTTCTCCCTACAGGCAACGCAGATCGTCTTCTCCTTATACCTTCTGCACAAACTAACATCTATAACTCTAACTATCCCATTTTCTACCCTGAGTATCGGTTTCTCAAGCCTTATGCCAAATCCCGAACCCGCTCCTTCCGGATCTTCGTAAACGTGAACCGGGCAAACGACTATGCAGTTCCCGCAACCTATGCAAAGATCTTCGTTTACTATCAAACCCGTTTCGGTCGCCTTTTCAACCACCTTCAGCATCTCCTCAATTTTCCTCCTTTGCTCTTCAAATTCGGGCTCGAACAGAGGTTTGCAGTCTTCCAACTTCTTCTCCTTTTTAATCAGCTTGAACGCGAAGCTCATGCATGTTTGTTCTCCGCAAAGCTTGCAGTTCGTCTTCGGAAGGAGCTTGTAGATGTCCATGGGTGATGGCATGCTTAAGATTTGCACTGAACAATAATTAAAGATTGTGCAATCGGTCAGTATAATGAATAAGATGATAATAATTATAGTAATATAAGTTCAAAAATAAATACATTTTAGTAAAAAATATATACGCTTTTGTGTTAAGTCACTTATTGGGAGGGGACAGTATGAACTTAGCAAAAGTTCTGCTCGTAACGATAATCCTCGTCGCAACCGGATTGATAGTCATGCCAAGCACAGTCTCGCTGTTCGCTGGACAGCATTATTGGTATAACCTAAGCGGAACCGGGAATAACGTTCCGTGCAAAAAATGTCATGCGGATATAGCTGAAGAGATGCGTGCACACATAGGTCCGCACACCGGTGAAACCGGCTACGTTTTCGACTGCCAGCTTTGCCACAGGGCTGGAGGTTTCAACGGAATTTCGTTCGCAAGCGTAAGTGGAAGTTACACACAATATACACCCGGTGTTCAAGCTCATGCAGCAAGCACCGTAAGATGCATGGATTGCCACGGTGCATACAACAATCTGAATCACGTTAGTTACTACCTAAGCATAGGCTCTCAGACATGTTATGAGTGCCACGGTAGTCCGGGAATCTTCAGCAGCAGTTACGTGATAGCCGGGGGATTCGGTTTGACAGCATATCCGGGAGATACCGGAAGCTATGCGGCACACTTAGCTTTTGTTAGAGCTGCCAACAATTCGACACTACTTAGGGGAGAAAACGAAGCCTGCGTAGCCTGCCATACCGCTGTTGCCGTTAAAATTAAGTGGACTCATGCGAGAAGCTTGGAGTTCAACATAAATATAACAAATCCAGTTACACTGCCGAACGGCGTGCATAACTGGAGCATCGCGAACTGGAAGATAAACGGAACAGCATGGGCGATTGTATACGGTAACACCACAGGTTACGGCGCCACCAACTTGATAAACGTTACATGGCCCGGGGTAATTCCCAACGTGAATTATCAATATTCATAAATTTTAATTTTTAATAAAAAATAAAAATTATCGGGCATCAAAGTAGCTAACTTCTACAACATCCGCTTCGGTCGTATCAAGAATTCCGGCATTATAAAGCCTTATTATTCTTCCCATTCCCTTCACGTCCAATTTCAGCCTTACGACGGTCATTTCGCTCTCCTGAATCATGCTTTCGGATGCGAAGATCAGGGAGTGGGATATCACTTCCTTACCGATAACTTCGGCTATGATACCGATAGTTCCTCTATCCACATCGTGCAACTTCGAAGTAGTAAGCAAAATCTTATCTCCCACATCCGCTTTCAAAGCGGTCGCAACGTTATGAGCACTTCTCAATTCGATAGTCCTAACGATTCTCCTCATCAACTCATCAAGAGTCCTTTTGGAAACTCCGGTGATGACCAAACATCTCATAATCATCACCCATACATGGGAAGCTCTTCCCTCTTCATAGCCCTCTCTTCGTGCATTCTGGCTTGTTCCGCAAGCTTCTGCATCTGGGCTTCTATCATCTCAGCCTCTTTGATCAACTTCTCTACGCTGACGTCCCAATTAAACATTTTGTTCAAGACATTTATAACTTCTGCCGCCGCTCTCGGATCGGGATTGAATCCCAAAGTTTCTCCGAGCAAAGCTAATCCGGGGAACTTCCTCGCAACGCATTCGTTTAAAATCGAACCAGCAATTCCGGAGATTGTTCCACTCTTAAAGATTTCAACGTAATCCTTGATTTCGTCGAGCAACTCCTTGGAGGTTGCAGCACCGAACACCCTCTTCTTATCCTCAAAAGTTGCAACCCCGGCTAAGGAGAATATCCTTTTCGCGTTTATCTCGATAACCCATTCGACGATCCTTCGGCTCATCTCATACGTAGCGTGGGGCATAATAGGGACGTCGGAATGTATCAAAACGAAGCCGAGATCTACCGACTGGTATATTCTTATGGGCGGTAGGACTATTCCATCCATGAGCGAAGCTACTGGGGGAATGCTCTTCGACTCGATAACACCGATCTGCTCCAAGTTCAGCTCCATTATAAAATGCGATGTTGCGATGGTTCCTACAAGCCCAATTCCGGGGAAGCTTGTAAGAACGATAGGATTTTTAACATCCACCTTATCAACTATTATCCTCGTTTCAAAATCTTCCATGATCATGGATCGATAAAAGCTTATTTATCCTTTTCCATAGCTTATAGCATGAGAGAATACAGATTCAAGAGGGGTTTCAAGCCTACTCGGGAGAGACTGGAGGAAATGATCGTGAAGCACTTTGGCGAATTTGAAAAGGACGGTGACGTTTACATCGTCAGGTTCGGGGCTATCGAAGAGCTGAGATTATGGCTTAAAGATAAAAAGCTCTATGCCGAATCGAAAACGAATCCGAACGTGCCTGAAGATGTAGCCGTTCAAACTATCAAGACTTACAATAAGTTCTTGGAGGAGCTAACCGGTTACACTGCAAAGGAAAGGCAGAAGTTGTTGAGGAAGGAGGTTGAAAAGGGCTAATCTATTCTCAAATCTTTAACGAAAACTCCCTCTCCTTCCTCCACATATCCGACGATTCTTCCGTCAGTTATGCCCGATCTCTCAAGTTTTTTAGCCTCCTCCTTCGGCATAACTATGGCAAATCCCATACCCATGTTGAAAGTCCTGAACATCTCGTCATCATCTATGTTCCCCAATTCCTGAATGAACCTGAATATCTTCTGCGGCGGTAAAGGATCGTCTATGACGAACTTAACATTTTTAAGCCTTTTTAAGTTGAGCAGACCCCCGCCAGTGATGTGAGCGAGACCGTGAACCTCGTAATTCTTAATTACATCCAAGATCTCTTTAACGTATATCCTCGTGGGCGTCAGTAACTCCTCACCGATCGTTTTACCATCATAGAATTCGTCACGGTAACTGTAACCCGCTTTTTCGATGACCTTCCTTGCAAGTGTTAAGCCGTTGCTGTGTATGCCTGAGCTCGGAATTCCGAAGATAACATCCCCCGGCTGAATATCCCTGCCCGTTATTATTCTATTCTTATCCACTATTCCTATAGCGGTCCCCACCAGATCCCAGCCTTTGATGAGATCTGGAAGAGTTGCCGTTTCGCCTCCGACGAGAGTTATGTTTGCCATCTCGCATCCTTTCTCCAATCCCTTGGCAATTTCGGTCATAATCTTCTCATTCGGCTTGAATGTTGCTATGTAATCCACCATCGCTATCGGCTCAGCTCCTATGG